>CAMLQP010000422.1 GCA_946482115.1 uncultured Comamonadaceae bacterium | reverse complement strand
GCCTGGAGCGTGGCGCAGGACATCGGCCTGCCGGTGGTGGTCAAGCCCACCGACGCCAACCACGCGCGCGGCGTCTCTCTGGACCTGAACACCCAGGCCGAGATCGAGGCCGCCTACGCGCTGGCCGACCTGGAAGGCTCCGACGTCATGGTGGAGCGCTTCATCCGCGGCGAGGAGCACCGCATCCTGGTGGTGGGCGGCAAGATGGTGGCCGCCACGCGCGGCGAGCGCATCCACGTCACCGGCGACGGCCGCTCCACCGTGGAGCAGCTGATCGAAGCCCAGGTCAACACCGACCCCCGTCGCGGCGACGTGGAAGGCCTGCCGCTGGAAACCGTGCGCCTGCCCGAGAACCGCATGGTCATGCTCGAACTGCAGCGCCAGCAGCT
The DNA here is from genome assembly GCA_946482115.1 of uncultured Comamonadaceae bacterium. Next base: position 2,113 of record CAMLQP010000422.1, on the reverse strand, counting down.
GGAGCCGTCCAGCGTACCCGCCGCCGGGCGCGAGGTGCTGATCCAGCGCACCGGCAACATGCTGCACGACATCACCGACGAGGTGCATCCCGACGTGGCCGAGCTGGCCGCCCTGGCCGCGCGCGTGGTGGGCCTGGACATCGCGGGCGTCGACCTGGTGGCGCAGGACATCACGCGGCCGCTGGCGGCGCAGGGCGGCGCCATCGTCGAGGTCAACGCCGGCCCCGGCCTGCTGATGCACCTGAAACCCGCCGCCGGCAAACCCCGCCCGGTGGGCGAGGCCATCGTGGACCACCTGTTCGGACCGAGCGAGAACGGCCGCATCCCGGTGATCGGCGTCACCGGCGGCGCCGGGCGCGGCACCGTGGCCTACCTGGTGGCCTGGCTGCTGCAGCTCAGCGGCCCGCTGACCGGGCTGTCCAGCAGCCTCGGCCACTACATCGGCACCCAGCGCGTGCAGAGCGGCAAACCCTCCGACTGGGAAGCCGGCCAGCGCATGCTGATCAACCGCAACGTCGAGGCCGCGGTGATAGAGAACAGCCCGCGCAGCATGCTGACCGAAGGCCTGGCCTACGACCGCTGCCAGATCAGCGTGGTCACCGGCATGCCCGGCTGGGACGACCTGGACGACCCCTACATCCACAACCCGGAGCAGATGCGCCTGCTGATGCGCACCCAGGTGGACGTGGTGCTGGACACCGGCGCCGCCGTGCTCAACGCCGACGACGAGGCCGTGGCCGGCCTCGCGCCGCTGTGCGACGGCGAAGTGATCTTCTACAGCACCGACGACGCCCACCCCGAGCTGCTGGCCCACGTGCAAGCCGGCGGCCGCTGGGTCACGGTGCGTGGCGACCAGATCGTGCTGCTGCGCCAGAACCAGTCCCAGTCCTGGCTTGACCTGAACCAGCCCGCGCTGGCCGAACTGCTCCACAAGGGCCAGATCGACCGCCCCACCCTGCTGGCGGTGGTGGCCACGGCCTGGGCACTGGACCTCGCCCCCGGCCTGGTGCGCGCCTGCCTCGAATCCTGCGCCCCGCAACTGAACACCCTCTGAGACCGTCCATGCAAGTCTCCCGCATCCGGGCCCTGCGCGGGCCCAACCTCTGGACCCGGCACACGGCTGTCGAAGCCATCGTCACCTGCACGCCGCAGGAAACCAGCCTGGAGCACCTGCCGGGCTTCGATGAACGCCTGCGCCGCCTCTTCCCCGACATGGGCGCCCTGCCCCAGCCGCCGGCCGACGGCAAGCTGAGCACCGCGCATGCGCTGGAGCTGGCCACGCTGGCGCTGCAGACCCACGCCGGCTGCAACGTCAGCTTCAGCCGCACCACCCCCACCCCCGATCCCGACGAGGACGTCTACCAGGTGGTGGTGCAGTACAGCGAGGAAGCCGTGGGCCGCCGCGCCTTCGACCTGGCCTGCCAGCTCTGCCAGGCGGCGCAGGACGGCACCGATTTCGACGTCCGCGCCGCGCTCAAGGAGCTGAAAGACCTCGACGAGGACATCCGCCTCGGCCCCTCCACCGGCTCCATCGTCGACGCCGCCGTGGCGCGCGGCATCCCCTACCGCCGCCTCACCACCGGCAGCCTGGTGCAGTTCGGCTGGGGGCACAAGCAGCGCCGCATCCAGGCGGCCGAGGTGGATGCCACCAGCGCCATCGCCGAATCCATCGCGCAGGACAAGGAGCTGACCAAGAAGCTGCTGCAGGCCGCCGGCGTGCCGGTGCCCATCGGCCGCCCGGTGGACGACGCCGACGACGCCTGGGCCGCCGCGCTCGAGATCGGCTTGCCCGTGGTGGTCAAGCCGCGCGACGGCAACCAGGGCAAGGGCGTGGCGGTCAACCTGACCACCCGCGAGCAGGTGGCGGCCGGCTACGAGAACGCCCGCCAGTTCCGCGACGACATCATGGTCGAGAAGTACCTGCCCGGCATCGACTACCGGCTGCTGGTGGTGGGCCGCACCCTGGTGGCCGCCGCCCGGCGCGACCCGCCGCTGGTCATCGGCGACGGCGTGCACACCGTGCGCCAGCTGGTCGACCAGGTCAACGCCGACCCCAAGCGCGGCGAGGGCCACGCCACCTCGCTGACCAAGATCCGCTTCGACGACATCGCCC
>CAMLQP010000421.1 GCA_946482115.1 uncultured Comamonadaceae bacterium | reverse complement strand
ATCCGCAGGCCATCCTGGCCATCTCGGACCACGCCGCCGTGCTGGACCGGGGCACTGTGGTGCACACCGGTAGCGCTGCCGAGCTGAGCGCCCAACCCGAGCGGCTGGACCGCCTGCTGGGCGTGGCACGGTAGCGCGCGCCATGCAAGCCGTGCACCGCAGAACCCTTCTGGCCTGGCTGGCAGCGTCGTTCGGCGGTGCGGCCAGCGCGCAGGCCGCTTTCCCCTCACGCCCGCTGCGCATCGTCGTGCCCAATGCGGCGGGCGGTGCTGCCGACATCACGGCGCGCACCGTGGGCCAGAAGATCGCCGGCCCGCTGGGGCAAAGCGTGGTCATTGAGAACAAGCCCAGCGCAGGCGGCGTGGTGGCGGGAGACCTGGTAGCGCGGGCTGAGCCCGACGGCCACACGCTGCTGCTGGTGAGCAGTGGCACGGCGGTGAGCGCCGCGCTGTTCCAGTCGCTGCCGTTCGACACTCTCAAGGACTTTGCGCCCGTCTCGCTGCTGGCCACGTTCGACCTGGCCGTGGTGGTGAAGGAGGGAGGGCGCTTTCGCACACTGGCCGACCTGCTGACGTATGCGCGCGCCCACCCCGGCCAGCTCAACATCGGCACACCGCAGATCGGCACCACGCAGAACCTGGCGGCCGAGCTGTTCAAGGTGACGGCGGGCATCGACGCGCAGGTGGTGCCTTTCAACGGCACGCCGCCGGTCATCACGGCGCTGCGGGGTGGCGAGATCGACGTGATGATCGACATCCTGGGTGGCCTCATGCCGCAGATCGGCGCCAAGGCCCTGCGGCCGCTGGCCGTGATGGGTGCGCAGCGGGCGCCGCAGCTGCCCGATGTGCCGACGGTGCGCGAGAGCGGCGGGCCGCTCGCGGGCTTCAGCGTCACGTCGTGGAACGGCCTGGCCGTGCCCGCCAAGACGCCCCCGGCCGTGGTGGAGCGCCTCTCGCGCGAGGTACAGGCCGCGCTGGCCCAGCCCGACGTCAAAAAGCGCCTGCTGGAGCTGAATCTGAATGCCCAGGGCAGCACCCCCGCGCAGCTGGGCGAGCACCTGGCCGCCGATGTGCGCCGCTGGAGCGACGTGATCGCCAAGGCCAAGATCGCGCGCCAGTGAGTGCTGCTGCTGCTGCGGATCGTTGGCGGTGGTGAAGGGCGGAAAGGAACATCGAATGAACATCACACACATCGGCCTCGTGGGCTATGGCGAGGTGGGCAAGATCTTCAGTGCGGGCTTGCGCGTGCAGCCCGGCGTGGCCTCAGTCGCCGCCTGGGACCTGAAGCTGACCGACCCCGCGCACCGCGACGCCCTGCAGAAGCACGCCGCGCAGGCGGGTGTGGTGGCGGTGGATGCGATGCAGGCGCTGTGCGCGCGCTGCGACTGCATCATCTCGGCCGTCACCGCGTCGAACACGCTGGCCGTGGCGCAGGAGGCTGCGCAGCACATCCGCCCCGGCACCGTGTTCCTGGATCTCAACTCCGCATCGCCCGGCACCAAGCAGCAAGCGGCGGTGCTCATCGAGGCGCGTGGCGCGCACTATGTCGAGGCGGGTGTCATGACCTCGGTGCCCCCGTATGGCATCCGTGTGCCCATGCTGCTGGGCGGCGCGCAAGCTGCCGCACTGGCCGCGGTGCTGACCGGCTGGGGCATGGATGCCCAACCCGTGAGCGAGCAACTGGGCGTGGCCAGCGCCATCAAGATGTGCCGCAGCATCATGATCAAGGGCCTGGAGGCCTTGGTCATCGAGAGCTACGCCACCGCCCGCCACTACGGCGTGGAAGACCATGTGCTGCCCACGCTGGCCGAGACCTTCCCGTCCATCGACTGGCACGAACAGGGCCGCTACTTCTTCAGCCGCGTGGTGCAACACGGCCAGCGCCGCGCCGAGGAAATGCGCGAGTCCGCCCAGACGGTGCATGAGGCCGACATGGAACCCCTGATGGCCTCGGCCATCGCTGCCAAGCAGCAGTGGGTGGCCGACCTGGCCCGCGAGGGCGTCTTTCAGGGCCTGGCCAAGGACGCACGCTGGCAGGACTATGCGGACCGTTTGTTGGAAAGCTTGTCATCCCCAGCTGCTGGGGACTGACGCCTCGGCCCCTTTGATTTGACTCTGCTCCATGCAACTGGCGCGGCCTAGTACCAGTGACGCCGAGCAAGGGCCGACCCGCAGCGAGGGCGTCGTCACCCCTGGGGGGGAAGGCGCGGAGCGCCTCAGGGGGGGCTTCTATACAACGCCTGCAGCGTCGTTCTAATCAGCTCCGCCATCGCCTGCTGCGTGAGCGTGGCCGGGCGCTGCGAGCTGACGGCCATGAACAGCTTGCTGCGCAGGCGGGTGTTGCCGCTGGCTTCCGCATCCTCTCCATCGTTGCCCGCTCCGTGGATGGGCCGGGTGCTGAACACCTCCGATTTGCCCGACGTGGTGACCGCATTCATGGGCAGCACCGCGCAGCCCGCGCCATCGGCCACCAGGTCCAGGATGGCCGCCACGCCGTCGATCTCCAGGC
>CAMLQP010000420.1 GCA_946482115.1 uncultured Comamonadaceae bacterium | reverse complement strand
GCCAGCGTCGCATCATCCCGATCATCGGCGGGCAGGCCCGCTGCGTGCACGAGACGGGCCACTGGCACGCGCGGGTGCTTGATGCCGGTGCGGACTTCCAGCTCATCGTGGCCGAGCGCACGGCCAGGCTGGAAGCGCGCTACGTGCTGGAGACCGATGCGGGCGACCGCATCTACGTGGTCAACCATGCCCTGCGCGGCGGCCCGCCCGAACTGGTGGCGAAGCTGGCACGCGGCGAGCCGGTCGACCCGGCGCTGATCTACTTTCGCTGCACGCCCCGTTTCGAGACGGCCTCACCGGTACTCGCCTGGATGATGGAGCGGCTGTTCATCGGCACCGGTGCCCGGTTTCCCGACCGCGTGGCGATCAGCGTTTTCGAGGTCGCCTGAGGTGGCGAGCAGGCCGTGCACCGCCACGGCCGCGCCCAGGGGCAGCAGGTAGTACAGCACCCGGTACACCAGCAGTGCGGCCAGCAGTTCACCCTGCGGCACCCGGGCGCCCAGCATGGCGATGAACACCGCCTCGACCACGCCCAGCCCGGCCGGCACGTGGGTCACCACACCGGCCACCGCGGCTGCCAGCAGTGTGGCCAGCACCATGGGGTAGGCCACATGGCCGCCGAGCAGGCTGTACACGATGCCGGCCATCAGGGCCCAGTTGGTGCACGACAGCAGCAACTGCAGCCCGGCCACGCGGATGCCGGGCAGGGTGATCTCATGGCCGCGCAGGTTCAGGCGCCGGCCGCCCAGGCGCAGGCAGGCCAGAGCATAGGCCGGCACCACGGCCAGCACCACGATGCCGGCCAGCTGCAGCCAGCGCGGGTCGAACACCCAGTCGGCGGGCCATGCCACCTGGCCGCTGGCCAGCACCAGTCCGGCCAATGCCAGGTAACCCAGCCAGTTGGTGGCCAGGCTGCTGCCCAGCACCTGGGCGATCTGGGCGGCGCTCAAGCCCAGTCGCGAGTAGAGCTGCAACCGGAAGCCGATGCCGCCGATGAGCGACCCGAGGTTCAGATTGAACGCATAGCTCACGAAGGCGACCGCCATCGTGCGCGCCCGACCGAGACGATGCTGCACAAGGTGGCGCCCCACCAGGTCGAAGCAGGCATAGACCGCGTGGCTGGCCAGCGCCAGCAAGGCGGCAGCGGCCAGTGCGGTGGCGGGCAGGGCCTGCACCGCGCGCAGCGCGGCGCGCCAGTCCAGCTGACGGCCCTGGTGCCACAGCAGGCCGGCCACCAGGGCCAGGAAGGCCCAGCCCAGCGGCCGGCGCACCCGTTGCCACAACGGGGCGAGGCGTTGCCATCGCGACGCGGGGCCGTGCGATGCGGCAGGGCGGTCCTGCGGGTCCACGCCGGGGGCACAGGGGGTGCACGACGTCATGACAGGCCCCTGGGTTCGCTGCAGGCCGGCGGTGCCGCGGTCGTGACCTGCGGTTCGTGGCGCGGCAGCCAGGCGGCCCAGCGCTGGTAGCCGCGGGCCAGGTGATAGCTCACGGTGGTGAGCAGTGAACGCCACCAGGTGCGCCGCACCGTGCTGCCGCTCACGCGCCGGCAGTGGTGGGTGCGCAGCAGGTCCAGGCGCTCGCGCAGGGTGGCAATGAAGCGCTCGTCGCGCACCATCAGATTGGCTTCGAGGTTGAGCGACAGGCTCAGCGGGTCGAGGTTGCTGGAACCCACCGTGGCCCAGTGCCGGTCGACCACGGCCACCTTGCCGTGCAGCGGCCGTTCGCAGTATTCGTGGATCTCGACGCCGGCCTTGAGCAGCGGTTCGTGCAGCAGCCGGGCGGCGGTCTTGACGATCGGCATGTCGGGCTGACCCTGCAGGATCAGGCTCACGCGCACCCCGCGCCGTGCGGCGCGGCGCAGGTCGCGCAGCAGCCGGTAGCCCGGGAAGAAGTAGGCGTTGGCGATGATCACTTCCTCGCGCGCCGACTGGATCGCCTGACGGTAGTGCTGTTCGATGTCATCGCGGTGTCGGTGGTTGTCGCGCGTGACGAACAGCACGCGGCGTCGCCGCGCCTGCGGCTCGGCCCGCAGCCGCCGTGTCAGCCACCAGGGTGGCCGCCAGCGCGGCAGGCGGCCGGCCGGTGCGAGGGCCGAGCGCACGAAACGATGGATCTCGTCGACCACCGGGCCTTCGACCCGCATCGCATAGTCCTGCTTGGCCTCGGGCCCGAAGTCGGCCAGGTGGTCGGCCGAGTAGTTGATGCCGCCCACGAAGGCGATGCGGCCATCGACCACCACGATCTTGCGGTGCATGCGGCGCAGCACACCCAGGCGCACGCCGAACAGCGTGGGGCAGGGGTCGAACACATGCAGCCGCACGCCGGCGGCCGCCAGTTCATCGATGAACGACGCCGGGAGATCGGGCGAGCCGTAGCCGTCGACCAGCACGTCGATGCGCACGCCACGGCGCGCGGCGGCGATCAGGTGACGCTGCAGCGCCCGGCCGACCTTGTCGTCGAACCAGATGAAGGTCTCGACCAGCACCTCGTGGCGGGCCTCGTCGATGGCCT
>CAMLQP010000419.1 GCA_946482115.1 uncultured Comamonadaceae bacterium | reverse complement strand
CGGCCGTCACATGGTCGAGCACCGTGGCCTGCATCAGCGTGCTGTCGCTCTTGCCACCGCAGACCAGCTTGGCGCCCTTGGCCAGTGCGTCGTCGATGAGGGCGTTGCAGCGGTGCACCGTGGCCATGTCCACCACCGAGCCCAGCACCACCGGGCCCTTGCGCGGGTCGCCCAGGGGCAGGGCCTTGGCGCGCTCGCCCAGCTTGGCCACGAATTCGTCGGCCACGGCGTTGTCCACGATGATGCGTTCGGTGGACATGCAGATCTGGCCCGAGTTGGCGAAGGCGCCAAACACGGTGCCCGCCACGGCGGCGTCGATGTCCGCGTCATCCAGCACCAGCAGCGGGGCCTTGCCGCCCAGCTCCAGCACCACGGGCTTGAGGTACTTGGCGCAGGTCTGCGCAATGATGCGGCCCACCTTGGTGGAGCCGGTGAAGTTGATGCGGCGCACCGCTGGGTGGGCCACGATGGCCTCGACCACGGCACCGGCGTCGGCCGGGGCGTTGGTCACAAAGTTCACCACACCGGGGGGCAAACCCGCCTCCTGCAGCGCCTCGATGATGAGGCCGTGCGTGGCGGGGCACAGCTCCGAGCCTTTCAGGATCACCGTGTTGCCGCAGGCCAGTGGCGTGGCGATGGCACGCACACCGAGGATGACGGGCGCGTTCCACGGCGCAATGCCCAGCACCACACCTGCCGCTTGGCGCACACCCATGGCCAAGCTGCCCGGCACGTCGGACGGGATCACCTCGCCGGCAATCTGCGTGGTGAGCGCGGCGGCTTCTTGCAGCAGGCCCGCAGCCAGGTGCACGTTAAAGCCCGCCCACATGCCGGAGGCCCCGGTCTCGGCCGCCATGGCCACGGCAAAGTCGGCCGTGCGGGCCTCCAGCGCGTGTGCGGCCTTGAGTAGCAAAGCGCGGCGGGCGTTGGGGCCCACGGCGGACCAGGCCGGGAAGGCCTTGGCGGCTGCATCGGCAGCGGCCTTGGCATCGGCCACGCTGGCGGCGGGGGCCGTGGTGGCCACCGATCCATCGAGCGGGTTGCGGCGCTCAAACGTGGCGCCGCCAGTGGCTTGCACGCGTTCGCCGTTGATCAGCATGGAAATGGCAGTCATGGAATAAATCTCCTGGATGGCAAAGAAGAAAATAGAAACAATCGAAATGATGGGAGGCGATAGCGCCGCACGGTTTTCGCAATGACCTACGGCTCGCGAAACCGGCGGTGCCGAGGCCAGTGCCCCCGCGCAAGGGCCGCCCCGCCGCGCTGGGGGCGTTCCCCTCCCGAAGGAGAGGGGGAAGGCGCGAAGCGACTCAGGGGGTGCTTCATAGCTTTCAAGCGACGCCGAGATAGGCCTGTCGCACTACATCGGACTGCAGCAGGTCAGCGGCCGCGCCAGACGCCACGATGCGCCCGCGCTCCAGCACGTAGCCGCGCTGCGCAATCTGCAGCGCCTTGCGCACGTTCTGCTCCACCATCAGCACCGTCACGCCCTGCGCGGCAATGCGCTGCACGATGGCCAGCAGCTCATCGACCATGCGCGGCGCCAGGCCCAGCGAGGGCTCGTCCAGCATCAGCAGGCGCGGGCCGCTCATCATGGCGCGGGCCACGGCGACCATCTGCTGCTCGCCGCCGCTCATGGTGCCGGCTAGCTGTGTGGCGCGTTCTTTGAGGCGGGGAAAGTCTTCAAACGCCTGGTGCAACCGCTCGGCGCGCACCCGCGACGGCACCAGCCAGCCGCCCAGCTCCAGGTTCTCGGTCACCGTCATCTGCGGGAACAGCTGGCGGCCCTCGGCCACCAGCGCCAGGCCGCGCTGCACGCAGGCGGTGGCGTTCATCGCGGGCAGATCGGTGCCGTCCAGCGCCACGGTGCCGGTGCGCGGCAGCAGCCCGGCCAGCGCCTTGAGCAGCGTGGTCTTGCCCGCGCCGTTGGGGCCGACGATGACGGTGACGCCGGGTGCGGCCTGCAGCGACAGGTCTTGCAGCACCTGAAAGCCGTGGTAGCCCGTGGTAAGGTTCTGCACGGTGAGGTGGGCGCCGCTCATGCCGTGGCTCCTTGTTCTTTGCTGCTGGCCATTTCGTCACCCAGATAGGCTTCGATCACCTGCGGGTCGCGCACCACCTCGGCGGGCGTGCCGTCGGCAATCTTGCGGCCCTGGTGCAGCACCAGTACGCGCTCCACGTACTTGAGCAGCGTGGTCACCGCGTGCTCGATCCACACCACCGTCAGGCCCCAGTCGTCGCGCAGGCGGCGGATGCGCTGGGCCATGGCGTCCACCTCGGCCTCGGTCAAGCCCGCAGCCACCTCGTCAAGCAGCAACAGGCGCGGGCGCGTGCCCAGGGCCATGCCGATCTCCAGCAGGCGCTGCTGCGATGGCGTTACGTCGGCGGCAGGGCGGTCGGCCAGGTGGGCCAGGCCCAGCATGGCCAGGATTTCGCCCTCGCTGCGCAGGCCCTCGGGCCCCTTGCGGTGGCGGCCTGCGAACTGCATGCCAAAGCGCACGTTGTCGCGCACCGTCATG
>CAMLQP010000418.1 GCA_946482115.1 uncultured Comamonadaceae bacterium | reverse complement strand
GATGCCGGCGCTGGAAGGCGGCCACGGCCTGGTGACCGGCGTTGGGCTGGACCCGCCCCACCGCCGCGCGCCGCTCGACATACCAGGACCAGACCCGCTGCGGGTCGGCGCGGAACGCCGACTCGGTGGCCAGCTCCTCAGGTGAAAAGCGCGCCCAGAGGCCGGTCATCGCATCGCGGAACGTGGGCACGCCGGACTCGGCGCTGATGCCCGCGCCGCTGAACACCACGATGCGGCGCGCCTGCGCCACCCAGTCGCTGGCCGTCTCGCTGTTCATGGGCGGCCAGCAGGGCCCTGCCGGCCGAACACACCGATACAAACATCCATCTTTGTCAGAGAAGAAATATGAGTTTTTGGCTTCGCCGATCCGCGCGATACTCCCGCGCCATTAGACCAAATCTTTGTATTGGCAAACGCTCTGGGGAGGGCATGGCATGGAAGCCGCGCAGCGTGCATCGCGCGGGCAGATCGCGGAAGCCAGATCGTTGACGGCGTGATGAACGCCTGCACCCAGATGATGGGCCAGATGGAAACCGTCAAGGACTCCATGCTCAACCAGCTGGCCGCCGTCCAGGACCGCCAGCGGCGCGAAAAGTCCTACGACTTCAAGCCCAGCATGGGCGACCTGCGCCCCACTGACGCGCAAGGCTGGCCGCGCGAGCTCGGCGACGAGTTCTTCAAGCCGTTCTTCGGCTGATCCACCGGCACCCGGGGCCGGCAGCGGCCCCGGTCAGCCGCCTCGCTGGCGCAGCGCCTCGTACAGGCACACGCCACTGGCCACCGAGACGTTCAGGCTCTCGACCGCGCCACGCATGGGAATGCCCACCAGCTCGTCGCAGGTCTTGCGCGTGAGCTGGCGCATGCCGCTGCCTTCAGCGCCCAGCACCAGGGCCACGGGGCCCTTGAGGTCCACCTGGTAAAGGGTCTTGGGTGCGTCGTCGCTGGTGCCTATGCACCAGATGTTGCGCTCCTTGAGCTCACCCAGCGTGCGCGCGAGGTTGGTGACCATGAAGTACGGCATGGTCTCGGCCGCGCCGCTGGCGACCTTGGCCACGGTGGCGTTGATGCCGGCCGCGTGGTCCTTGGGCGCGATCACCGCGTGCGCGCCAGCGCCGTCGGCCACGCGCAGGCAGGCGCCCAGGTTGTGCGGGTCGGTCACGCCATCCAGCACCAGCAGCAGCGGCGGCTCCTGGATCTGGTCCAGCAGGTCGTCCAGCGAGCGGGCCTGCTCCAGCCCCTCCACCCGCGCCACCACACCCTGGTGGCCGTGGCTGCCGCACAGGCGCGCCAGCCGCATCGCGTCGGCGTCAAGCAGCCGCAGGCCGGCTTCCTTGGCACGGTCGACGAACTGCTTCATGCGCGCGTCGCGGCGCGAAGGGTCGACGTAGAGCTCGATGATGGAGGCGGGGGCGGTCTTGAGGCGCACGCCTACGGCGTGGAAACCGAACAGCACTTTGGGGGAGGAAGCCATGTGCCGATTATCCGCTCACCCGGCCTGGGGGCCGCCGCGCGCCCCGGTCGCAGCGCAAGCGGTTTACTCGAAGGCGGCGACCTGCCCGGCCTCTATGGTGATGCGGCGCTCGCAGCGCGCCGCAATGCCACGGTCGTGTGTCACCAGCACCAGGGTCGTGCCCAGTTCGCGGTTGAGATCGAACATCAGTTCCATGACCTTTTCGCCAGTGGCGAAATCCAGGCTGCCTGTGGGCTCGTCGGCCAGCAGCACCGCGGGCCGCACCACGAAGGCGCGTGCCAGCGCCACGCGCTGCTGCTCGCCGCCCGACAGCACCTTGGGGTAGCGGTCCAGCCGCTGGCCCAGTCCCACGCGTTGCAGCATCTCGGTGGCGGCGGCACGTGCGTCGGAGCGGCCGGTCAGCTCCAGCGGCAGCATCACGTTCTCCAGGGCGGTCAGGTTGCCCAGCAGCTGGAAGCTCTGGAACACGAAACCCAGCTTCTGGGCCCGCACGGCTGCGCGCTGGTCTTCGTCCAGCGTGAACAGGTCGATGCCGTCTATGTGCACGGTGCCGGCACTGGGCACGTCGAGGCCCGCGATAATCGAGAGCAAGGTGCTCTTGCCCGAACCCGATGCCCCCACGATAGCCGCCGTCTGGCCCGCCGCGAGGTCGAAGGCGATGTCGCGCAGAATGGTGAGGCTGCCGGTGGAGTCGGTGACCGTCTTGCCCACGCCCTGCACCGACACCATGGCCCGGGCCGCCGTGCCGGCCCCTGAACTGTCGCCCTGAATCTGAATCTCTTGGAACATGCGTAACCGATCCTGGATGAAACCGCGCTGGATGCGCCACTGTACCCTGCTCGCGCTGCTCTGGAGCCTAGGGGGTTTCTTCGGCCTGGCCTGGGCCAATGGCCCGGTGGTGCTGGTGGTGGGCGACTCGATGAGCGCCGAGTACGGCCTCAGGCGCGGCAGCGGCTGGGTGGCCCTGCTGGAGCAGCGCATGCAGCGCGACAAGCTGCCCGCGCGGGTGGTCAACGCCAGCATCAGCGGCGACACCACCTCGGGCGGCCGCTCGCGCC
>CAMLQP010000417.1 GCA_946482115.1 uncultured Comamonadaceae bacterium | reverse complement strand
ACGACAAGCGCGACACCATCAAGGACCGCGAAGGCAAGCGCGAGGTGGAGCGGGCCCTGAAGCACCGCTCGCGCTGACGCCCGGCCCCGGTCGGCGTCAGGCCAGGTCGCGCAGCGGGTGGGCCGGGGCCGGCCAGGGGCTGGCAAAGAACGGCTGCACCATCGCGGGCGTGACATCCTCGACGCGGGCGGGATTCCACCTGGGGCTATGATCCTTGTCCACCGCCAGCGCGCGCACGCCCTCCACCGTCTCGCTGGCGGCGGCGTTGCGGCCCAGGTGACGGGGCTGGAAGCAGTGGCGCACCATGTCGCGCTCCATGCGCAGCTCGTCGGCCAGCGCCATGCCGCGTGCACGGCGCACCTGCTCCAGCACCACGTGCAGCATCAGCGGGCTGCGCTGGCGCAGCAGCGCGCCCACGGCGCGGGCCTCGTCGGTGCCGGCCGCCTCCAGCGCGAGCACCACGGCCGTGGCGTCGGGCGCGGCAAACGCGGCCTCCACCTCGGCGGGCAACGCCTGCGCCGGCACCTCGTGTTGCCAGCCGGCCGCACGCATCCAGCCGTTCCAGGCGGCGCGCAAGGCGTCGGGCGACGCGGGGCCGAAGCCCTGCAGCGCAGCCCAGGCGTCGGCCAGCGAGGCCGATGGCGCGATCACGTCGGCCAGGTGCCAGGCCACAGCCTGTTCGGCGTGGATGAGCTGGCCGGTCAGGCCCAGGTACTCGCCCACGCGGCCCGGGCAACAGCCCAGGAAGTGACCGCCGCCGACATCGGGGAACAGGCCGATGTTGGTCTCGGGCATGGCCATCTTGGTCCGCTCGGTCACGATCCGGGTGCTGGCGCCCTGGCTTATACCCATGCCACCGCCCATCACGATGCCGTCCATGAAGGCGATGTAGGGCTTGGGGTAGGTGAAGACCAGGTGGTTGAGCGCGTATTCCTCGCTGAAGAAGTCCTCCAGCGCCGGGTCGCCCGCGAGCGCGGCCTGGTGGAAGAAGCGGATGTCGCCACCCGCGCAGAAGGCGCCGAACGGGCCTTCCTTGTTGACGCCGCGGATGGCCACGCCCTGCACCGCCGCGTCGTCGCGCCAGGCCAGCAGCACGGCGTTCAGGGCGCGGATCATGTCCAGGCTCAAGGCATTGAGCGCGCGCGGACGGTTGAGGGTGATGAAACCGACGCCCTGATGGACTTCGGCCAGCACCTCGGAACATTGGGTTGCCTGGTTCATGGGTTGTCTCCTTGTCTTTCGGTTTCCACGCTCAAGGTCTGGATCCGGTAGTGCGCCGCGCGTTCGCGCCAGCCCAGCCATTCGTTGCCCGCCAGGGCTCCCATCACCAGCGCGCCGCCCACCAGTACCTGGGGGCTGGGCACCTCGCTCGCACCCAGCCAGGCCAGGGCGATGCCGAACAGCACCTCCAGCAGCGCCAGCAGCGACACCTCGGGCGCGCTGAGCACGCGCGCGCAGACCACCGACAGCACGCAGGGAATGGCCAGCTGGCCCAGGCCCAGGCCGCCCAGCAGCAGCAGGTCGTGCGCGCTGGCAGCCAGCGGCCAGGCCAGCGGCAGGGTCACCGCGCTGGAGATCAGGGCGCCCAGCAGCACGGCCGGCGCCAGGTCCACGGCGTGGCCGCTGGACTGGCTGCGCTGCACCAGCGTCCAGTTGACCGCACCCGCGACGGGCACGCAGAACGCCACCAGCGTGCCCAGCAAGCCGCCCTCGCCCAGCTGCGAAGCGAACATCCAGGCGATGCCCAGACCCGCGAGCACGATGGCCGCCCAGGTGCGCGCCGGCAGCCGGTGGCCGATGAAGATGCGCGCGATCAGCGCGGTGAGCAGCGGGCCGGCCGACATGGTGATGAGCACGTTGGCCACCGAGGTCAGCGTGAGCGCGACCATGAAGGCGGTGAACATCACCGACCAGCACAGGCCCGACACCCACAGGATGGCACCCTCCTCCCGCATGCGCCGCCAGATGCCCCAGCCTTGCCACAGCGGCAGGATCACGGCCAGCGAAACCAGCGTGAAGAAGCTGCGCCAGAACGTGACTTCGAAGGCGCGCGCTGCCTCCAGGTGGCGCGTGACCACGCCGGCGGTCGACCACATCAGGGTCACCACCACCATCAGCCAGACGGCTTGGGTATGGCGCAGCTTCATGCTTCGCGGGAGGCGCGTTTCCTTTCGTGTTCCTTCAGGAAACGCTTGCGCAGACGGATGGACTTGGGCGTGATCTCGACCAGCTCATCGTCTTCGATGAACTCGACGCCGTACTCCAGCGTGAGCTGGATAGGCGGCGTGATCTTGATCGCGTCTTCCTTGCCGCTGACGCGGAAGTTGGTCAGCTGCTTGGTGCGGGTGGCATTGACCACGAGGTCGTTGTCGCGGCTGTGGATGCCGACGATCATGCCTTCATACACCGGATCGTTGGGCTTGACGAACATGCGACCACGGTCGTCCAGCTTGCCGAGCGCGTAGGTGAAGATCTCGCCGTCGTCCATGGAGATCAGCACGCCGTTCTTGCGGCTGGCGATCTCGCCCTTGT
>CAMLQP010000416.1 GCA_946482115.1 uncultured Comamonadaceae bacterium | reverse complement strand
TCCTGCGCGGCGCTGGTGATCTCGCCGATCAGGGTGTTGACCTGCTGGACCGCATCGACCACATGGCCCATCGTGCTGCCGGCGTTGTTGACCAGCTCGCTGCCGCGCCGCACCTGGCTGGTGGAGTCGTCGATCAGCTGCTTGATTTCCTTGGCGGCTTCGGAGGTGCGCTGGGCCAGGCTGCGCACCTCGCCAGCTACGACGGCAAAGCCGCGACCCTGTTCGCCCGCACGGGCCGCTTCCACGGCGGCGTTCAGGGCCAGGATGTTGGTCTGGAAGGAGATGCCTTCGATGACCTGGATGATCTCGCCGATGCGGCTGGAGGAGCGGCTGATGTCTCCCATGGTCTGGACCACGGCGCCCATGGCCTCGTTGCCCTGGCGGGCCACGTCGGAGGCCTTGCCGGCCAGCGACGCGGCCTCCCGGGCCGAATTGGCGCTGTTCTCGACCGTGCTGGTGAGTTCTTCCATCGACGCGGCCGTCTCTTCCAGGCTGCTGGCCTGCGCCTCGGTGCGCGAGGACAGGTCCTGGTTGCCACCGGCGATTTCGCCCGAGGCCACCTGCACACCCTCGACCTCGTGGCGCACGTCGGTGACCACCGCCATCAGGTTCACATTGAGCTGGTTGAGTGCCCGGATCAGTTCGCCGATTTCGTCGGTCCGGTTCGATTCCAGCCTGGCCGACAGGTCGCCCGCCGCCATCCGGTTGGCAAAAGCCAGCACCTGCTCGACCGGGGCCACCAGCATGCGCTTGATGAACGCGGCGGCCACCAGCGAGACGACGGCGGTCACGGCGATTGCGGCCAGGTTCACCCACTCGGGCATGCCTTCAGTGGCGCTTTCCATGAACTCGACGCCGAACGCCAGTGCCAGTGTCAGCAGCGCGAGCTTGCGGCCCAGGGTGGGCCGTGTCCAATCGCGCAGCTTGCCGCGCCAGCCGGTGCGGACCAGGTGGCCCCGCCGCAGCGCCAGGGTTCGCTGTCCCGTTTCGGCTTCGGCGCGCATGCGGGCGTACAGCGACTCCGCCGCCTCGACCTGCTCGCGGGTGGGCTTGGTGCGCACCGACATGTAGCCCGTGACCCGGCCGTTTTCCAGCATGGGGGTGGCGTTGGCCATCACCCAGTAGTAGTCGCCGTTCTTGCGCCGGTTCTTGACCAGCGCGCTCCAGGGCGAGCCGCTCTGCAGGGTGGCCCACATGTCGCGGAAGGCTTCGGCTGGCATGTCGGGGTGGCGCACCAGGTTGTGCGGCTGGCCGATCAGCTCTTCCCGGCTGTACCCGCTGACCGAGACAAAGTTCGGGTTGCAGTAGGTGATGCGGCTGGTCAGATCGGTGGTGGAGACCAGTGTGACACCGTCCGGGATGACGAACTCTTGTTGGGTGACGGGCAGATTGGTGCGCATATGAAGGATCTTTCTGAGCTCTTTCACTGACTTTCGTCAGTTGTTCGTCCGACTTGAGACTTCCTGTCTCAAATTGAGACGTTTGGACGCCTCTAGTCTAGGAACCCCCCGGGGTGTGCAAAGGGTCGAGCAGCGCCACCAATCGCCCGCTGTTCGGGCCCTCAGCGCCGGGGTTCGATGTCGCTGGCCACGTAGGCCCCGTTTACCTTGTCCGCCCGGAAGCGCACCTGGTCGCCCACCTTGAGCGGTGCGAGGGTGGCCGGGTCCTTGACCTGGAACACCATGGTCATGGGCGGCATGTCCAGGTTCGGGATGTCCGCGTGTTTGAGCGTGATCTTGCCGGCCGCAGTGTCGACCTTGCGGACTTCGGCGTCGACGAGTGGCAGCGGGTCGGCGGCGGCCGCGAGGGTGGCGACCAGGCTGGTGGAGGCGATGAGCGTGCGCAGGAGGTGGTTCATGTGTAGCTCCAGGGTTCAGGTGCGGAAATAGGACTGGTAGACGCGGCTGCTGCCGTCGCGCTGGACCAGGACCACGTCGTAGGGGTCCTTGCGGCCGCCGTACTCGGGGCCGTCCATGCCGGGGCTGCCAATGGGCATGCCCGGCACAGACAGGCCCAGGGCCTGGGGCCTTTCGGCCAGCAGGCGCCGGATCTCCGGGGCGTTCACATGCCCCTCGATCACGTAGCCGCCGATCAGCGCGGTGTGGCAGGAGCCGAACTTCTGCGGCATGCCCAGGCGCTGGCGCACCGCGGTGTTGCCGGTTTCGAAGACCTGCACCTGGAAGCCGTCGCGCTGCAGGTAGCTGACCCAGTCTTTGCAGCAGCCGCAGTTCGGGTCTTTCCAGACCTGCATCACGGGCAGGGCTTCGGTCTTGGTGGCGGGTGCCGCGGCGCGGGCGGCGAGGGTGGTGGCGCCCAGCAGGGCGGTGGCGCCCAGGAGGAGGGAACGTCGTTGCATGGTGTGCTCCGTTCAGGAAAGGATCAGGATTTCGGGTTGACGCGGATGGTGCCGCGCATGCCGGCCTCGAAGTGGCCGGCGATCAGGCAGGCGAACTCGAAGTCGCCCGGGCGGTTGAAGGTCCAGGTGATCTCGCCGCGTTTGCCGGCATTCACATGGGCCATGTAGGGCTCGTCGTG
>CAMLQP010000415.1 GCA_946482115.1 uncultured Comamonadaceae bacterium | reverse complement strand
AGCGGATGCCGGGGGTCATGTCGATGATGCCGGGCAGCTGGCCCTGCGCCTGCAGGTCTTTCAGCGCGGTCATGAGCACGTGCACACGCAGGCGCAGCTCGATGTCCAGCACCAGCGGGCCGAACTCCAGCAGCACATAGCGGTCGCCGGCCTGGCGCACCACCATGGCGGGCACGTCTTCGCGCGCGGGGTCCTCAAAGATCACCGGTGTGGTGTGGGCCTCTGCGTCGTCGCTTGGCGTCGCGGGCAGCGCGCCGGCCAGGGAAGACAGCGCCGCTTCCACCGCCGCCTCGCGCTCACCCGCCTGCGCCAGCGAGAGCCGGTGGAAGCGCACCGTGTCGCCCGGGCGCAGCTGGCCGAGCTTCCACAGCTCGGCGTTCACCACCACGGCGGGGCAGACGAAGCCGCCGAGGCTGGGGCCATCGGGCCCGAGGATCACGGGCATGTCGCCGGTGAAGTCGATCGCGCCGATGGCGTAGGCGTTGTCGTGGATGTTCGACGGGTGCAACCCGGCCTCGCCGCCGTCGGCCCGCGCCCACTGGGGCCGGGGGCCGATCAGGCGCACGCCCGTGCGGCTGCTGTTGTGGTGCACCTTCCAGTCGGTGGCGAAGAAGGTGGCGATGTCATCGGGCTGGAAGAAGTCTGGCGCGCCGTGCGGGCCGTAGAGCACGCCCACGTCCCAGTGGTGGCCGTAGGTGGGGATCAGCGCAGCGGGTGTGGCCGCCGCCACCGGCGTGGCCGTGCCCGCGAGGTGCAGCACATCGCCTGCGCGCAGGTGCCGCCCCGCGTGGCCACCGAACTGGCCGAGCGTGAAGGTGCTGCGGCTGCCGAGGTAGGCCGGCACGTCCAGCCCGCCGGCCACGGCGAGGGCCAGGCGCACGCCCGCTTCGGTGCGGCCCACGGCCAGCGTGCTGCCCGCGCTGATCTGCTGCGCCTGCCACATCGCCACCGGCTGGCCGTCCAGCGTGAGCTTCACCGGCGCGCCGGTCACGGCCACGACGGCGTCGGTGTTGAAGCGCAGCGTGGGGCCGGCGAGCGTGATCTCCAGCGCGGCGGCGTCGGGCGCATTGCCCACCAGCTGGTTGGCCAGGCGGTGCGCGTAGGCGTCCACGGGGCCGCTGGGCGGCACGCCCACGTCCCAGTAGCCGGTGCGGCCCGGCCAGTCCTGCACGCTGGTCTGCACGCCGGGCTCCAGCACCTCGATGGTCGCGGGCCGGTAGTCAAAACTGTTGAGGAAGCGCGTGACCTGCCGGCCTTCGCGGAACACCGCACTGCGCACCACCTGGCGCAGGTAACCCAGGTTGGTTTCGATGCCGGCCAGGCGCGTCGCGTCCAGCGCGGCTTCCATCTTCAGCAGCGCCTGCTCGCGGGTGTCGGCGGTGACGATGAGCTTGGCCAGCATCGGGTCGTACCAGGCGGGCACCTCGGTGCCGCGCTCGACCCAGCCGTCCACCCTTGCGTCGGTCGGGAACACCACCTCGGTCAGCAGCCCCGCGCAGGGCTGGAAGTTGCGCGCCGGGTCTTCGGCGTAGAGCCGCACCTGGATGGACGCACCGCGCAGCACCGGTTGCAGCGGGGCCAGCGGCGGCAGGTCGCCCGCAGCGAGCTGCAGCATCCAGGCCACCAGGTCCACGCCGCTCACCTGTTCGGTCACGCCGTGCTCCACCTGCAGGCGCGTGTTCACCTCCAGAAAGTAGAAGGCGCCGGTGGCCGCGTCGACCACAAATTCCACCGTGCCGGCCGAGCGGTAGTCCACCGCCTGCGCCAGCCGCACGGCGGTGGCGTGCAGCTCGTTGCGCTGCGCGTCGCTCAGGCCCGGCGCCGGGGTTTCTTCGATCACCTTCTGGTTGCGCCGCTGCACCGAGCAGTCGCGCTCGCCCAGCGCGATCACACCGCCCGCGCCGTCGCCGAACACCTGCACCTCGATGTGGCGCGCCTGCTCCACGTACTTCTCGATGAACAGGCCGGCGTCCTTGAAGTTGGCCTGCGCGAGTCGCCCCACGTTCTCGAACGCATCGGCGAGTTCGGCCGCGTTCCACACCAGCCGCATGCCGATGCCGCCGCCGCCCGCCGTGCTCTTGAGCATCACCGGGAAGCCGATGCGCTGTGCCTCGGTCTGCGCCTGCGCCAGATCAACCAGCAGACCCGAGCCCGGCAGCAGCGGCACGCCGCGCTGCTGCGCCAGATCGCGCGCCGTGTGCTTGAGCCCGAAGGCGCGCATCTGCGCCGGCGTGGGACCGATGAAGGCGATGCCCGAGGCCTCGCAGGCTTCGGCGAAACCGGGGTTCTCCGACAGGAACCCGTAGCCGGGATGAATGGCCTGCGCGCCACAGTCTTGTGCGATCTGCAGGATGCGGTCGGCGCGCAGATAGCTCTCGGCCGCGGGCGCTGGGCCGAGCAGGTAGGCCTCGTCGGCCTCGCGCACATGGCGCGCCTGCGCGTCGGCTTCGGAATACACGGCCACACTCTGCACGCCGAGCTTCTTGAGCGTGCGGATGATGCGGCAGGCGATGGCGCCGCGGTTGGCAATCAGGACCT
>CAMLQP010000414.1 GCA_946482115.1 uncultured Comamonadaceae bacterium | reverse complement strand
CGCCCGAAGCGCACGAAGGCCAGCACCGACTGGTCGGCGTCGTCCACCACCAGCCAGCGGAAGCTGTCGGGGTCGGTGTCGCGCGCGTGCAGCGCCGGCTGCTGGCGGTAGAGCATGTTGAGGTCGTGCACCAAGTTCTGCACGCCGGCGTGCGCCGGCTGCTCCAGCAGGTGCCAGGGCAGCTCGGCGTCGTGGTTCCACTCGGTCGGCTGGGCCAGTTCGGCGCCCATGAACAGCAGCTTCTTGCCCGGGTGGGCGTACATCCAGCCGTAGAGCGCGCGCAGGTTGGCCAGCTTCTGCCAGTGGTCGCCGCTCATCTTGCCCAGCAGCGAGCCCTTGCCGTGCACCACCTCGTCGTGCGAGAGCGGCAGCACGTAGTCTTCGCTGTAGGCGTACATCATCGCGAAGCTCATCTTGTGGTGGTGCCAGCGCCGGTGCACCGGGTCCTGCGACATGTAGGCCAGGGTGTCGTGCATCCAGCCCATGTTCCACTTGTGGTCGAAGCCCAGGCCGCCGTTCTGCACCGCGCCGGTGACCTGCGGGAAAGCCGTCGACTCCTCGGCAATGGTCATGGCCTGTGGCGCCTCGCGCTGCAGCACCTCGTGGACCTCGCGCAGGAAGTGGATGGCTTCGTAGTTCTCGCGCCCGCCGTCCTTGTTGGGCACCCACTCGCCCGCAGGACGGCTGTAGTCGCGGTAGAGCATGGAGGCGACCGCGTCCACGCGCAGCCCGTCGATGCCGTACTCCTCGATCCAGTACAGGGCATTGCCGACCAGGAAGTTCTTCACCTCGTGGCGGCCGAAGTTGTAGATCAGCGTGTTCCAGTCGCGGTGGAAGCCCTCGCGCGGGTCGGCGTGTTCGTAGAGCGCGGTGCCGTCGAAGCGCGCCAGGGCGTGTTCGTCGGCCGGAAAGTGCGCCGGCACCCAGTCGAGGATGATCTTCAGGCCGGCGGCGTGGGCCGCGTCGACGAAGCGCCGGAAGCCGTCGGGCCGGCCATAGCGCGCGGTGGGTGCGTACAGGCCGGTGGGCTGGTAGCCCCAGGAGGCGTAGAACGGGTGTTCGCTGACCGGCAGCAGCTCCAGGTGGGTGAAACCCAGGCCGGCGGCATACGGAACGAGGTGCTGTGCGAGATCGTCCCAGGTGGGCATGACGTTCCAGCCGCCGGGGCGCTTCCAGGAGCCGGCGTGCACCTCGTAGATCGCCATCGGCACCGCCGGCCGCTGGTGCGGTGCGGCGGGTGCGTGCGAGGCGCGCAAGGGTTCGCAGACGCGGGCCGCGTTGCCGGGTGGCAGCTCGGTCTCGCGCGCGTAGGGGTCGGTCTTCATGACCGTGCGGCCGTCGGCGCCCTTGATCTGGAACTTGTACCAGGCCCCCACCCCTGCGCCGGGCACGAACAGCTCCCACACGCCGCATTCCGGCCGGTGGCGCATGGCCTGCGGCTGCCAGCCGTTGAAGTCGCCGCTGAGCCCGACCCAGCGGGCGGCCGGCGCCCACACCGCGAAAGCCACACCCGCCTGCCCACCCATCGTGGTCGGGTGGGCACCCAGCTTCTGCCAAGGGCGCAGGTGTTTGCCCTCGGCCAGCAACCAGGCGTCGGTGGGACCGATCCAGAACGTGTCGTCGGAGGGTGAGTGGGTGTTCATGCTTGTCTCGCTCTCGGGGCATTCTGGCACCGAATGGATACCGTGTGGTTACAAAATTACATGTTTCTGGCGTTAAGGTTTCATCAGATCGCCGGGCGACAATCGGACCATGACTGCCTCTGTCTCCTCCTGGCTCACACCCCGCCGCCTGCTGATGGCGTCGGTGGTGGTGGCCTTGATCACGATCACCCTCAAGACCCTGGCCTGGTGGGTCACCGACTCGGTCGGCCTGCTGTCCGACGCCATGGAGTCGCTGGTGAACCTGGCCAGCGCGGTGTTCGGCCTGGTCATGGTCACCATCGCCGCCCGTCCGGCCGACGACGACCACCCCTACGGCCACCACAAGGCCGAGTACTTCTCCTCGGGCTTCGAGGGCATCCTGATCATCGTCGCGGCGCTGGGCATTGTCTGGACCGCAGGTCAGCGCCTGCTCGATCCGCAGCCGCTGGAGCAGGTGGGCTGGGGCCTGGCGCTGTCGGTGGCCAGTTCGGCGCTCAATGGCCTGCTGGCCTGGGTGATGTTCCGGGCCGCGCGGCAGCACCGGTCGATCGCGCTGGAGGCCGACGCCAAGCACCTGGTGACCGACGTCTGGACCTCGGCCGGCGTGGTGGCGGGCATCGCGCTGGTGCAGCTCACGGGCTGGATGTGGCTGGACCCGGTGGTGGCCATCGGCGTGGCGCTGAACATCCTCAAGGAAGGCTTCCACCTGATCTGGCGCTCGACCCAGGGCCTGATGGACGAGGCGGTCGAGCCCGAGGTGCTGGCCACCATCGAACAGACCCTGGCCGGCTTTGCCCACACGCGCGGCGACACGCAGATCATCCGCTTCGACCACGTCAGCACCCGCAAGGCGGGCCAGCGGCGCTTCGTGGACCTGCACATGCACATGCCCGCGGCCTGGACCCTGGG
>CAMLQP010000413.1 GCA_946482115.1 uncultured Comamonadaceae bacterium | reverse complement strand
GCGTCGCTCTTGCCGATGGGCTTGCTGCGGTCGATCTGGATCTCGATGTGCAGGCCGTTGTGCTGCAGCAGCACGGCGCTGGGCGTCTTGGCCTCGCCCTGGTAGCCGATGAACTGCGACTTGTCGGCCAGCTTGGAGGTGCCACCGTCGGCCAGGGTGACGATCAGGTCGCCGTCCTTGTTGATCTTGTAGCCGGTGGAGCCGACGTGCGAGCCCTTCTTGAGCGGCGCGGTGCGGTCCAGCACGTGGCGGGCGTATTCGATGACCTTGGCGCCACGCTTGGGGTTGTAGCCCTTGGGGCCCACCTTTTCCAGGCCCTTGGTCTCGGCGATCGCGTCGGTGCCATAGAGCGCGTCGTACAGCGAGCCCCAGCGTGCGTTGGCGGCGTTGAGGGCGTAGCGCGCGTTCAGGATGGGCACCACCAGCTGCGGGCCGGCCTGTCTGGCCAGCTCGTCGTCCACGTTTTTGGTGGTGGCCTTGGCCTTCTTGGGCGGTGGCACCAGGTAGCCGATCTTTTCCAGGAAGGCGCGGTAGGCCTTCATGTCGCGGATGGGGCCGGGGTTGGCCGTGTGCCAGCCGTCCAGCTCGGTCTGCAGGCGGTCGCGTTCGGCCAGCAGGGCGATGTTCTTGGGGGCCAGGTCGGCCACGATGGCGTCGAAGCCCTTCCAGAACGTGGCGCTGTCCACGCCCGTGCCGGGCAGGACCTGGGTTTCGATGAACTGGTGCAGCTCGGTGGCCACCTGCAGGCGGTGGACGGTGGTGCGTGTGGTCATGAAGGACTCCTCCGTGGAAAAAAATCAGTCGGCAAAAAAGGTCAGCACCTCGCGCAGGCTGGTGCCGGTGCGGGTGGGCGGGGTGTCGAGTTCCTCGAACGGCAGGCCCTGGCGGTCGACCCACAGCGTGCGAAAACCGTACCAGGTGGCGGCCAGCGCGTCCCAGCCGTTGCTGCTGACAAACACGATCTGCTGGCGCGCGAAGCCGGTGGCCTGCTCGCCCAGCGCGTAGGCGTCGGGGTGGGTCTTGTACTTGCGCACGGCGTCCACGCTGATGACGTGGTCCAGCAAGCCATCCAGCCCGGCGCTGCGGGTGGCGATGCCCAGCATGTCGGGGTCGCCGTTGCTCAGGATGCCGGTCACCACGCCACGGCTTTTCAGCGCCTGCAGCACGGCCTGGTTCTCGGGGTAGGCCGAGAGGTGGCGGTACTGATTCATGAGCTGCACGGCGCGGCCCTCGAATGCGGGCCAGTCGGTGCGCGCGACCGGCGCCACGGTCTTGATGGCGTGGGTCAGCGCGCGGCGGGTCAGCTCCCAGAACGGGCGGTAGTGCGCGCCGTGGTCGCTGGTGGTGACCAGCCGCGCGTATTCGATCTGCTTGTCGCGCCAGAGCTGCGCCAGCCTCTGGCCCTGGCTCGGGAACAGCTGTTCGGCCAGCAGCGCCACGCTGTACACATCGAACAGCGTGCCGTAGGCGTCAAACAGGACGGCGCGGGGTTTATCCATGTTCGCCACTGTATTTCATACAAGGCGTCTTATTGATGACGGGATTTGTGATGGATTCGTGACTTTTACCCACCCAATCAAACGCGCGCGTGGAGTTTTCGTGCCGCCGCCAGCACATGGCGCGCGTGGCGCTCGTCGTAGCGGTGCGCCGGCATGGTCAGCGTCAGCGCGGCGGCCAGCCGGCCGTCGGCATGGAACACCGGGGCCGAGATGCCGGCCACCTCGGCCAGCCGGTCGCCCACGGCGGTGAAGTAGCCCTGCTCGCGGATGCGGGCGCGCAGGCGGTGCTCGGCCGTGCCGGGGCGCGGTGCCGGCCCGTCGCCGAAGGCCGCCAGCACGCGCGCGCCGCTGCCCCGGTCCAGCGGCAGCCGGTCGCCGGCGCGGATGTGGTCGCGCACCGGGTGCGGCGAATCGACGCGGAACTGGCACAGCCGCGCATCCCCCTGGCGCACGTGGTAGGCCGCGCTC
Organism: uncultured Comamonadaceae bacterium; assembly: GCA_946482115.1. The sequence continues at coordinate 590 of CAMLQP010000413.1, read as the reverse complement.
TCGCCGGTGGCGGCCACCAGCTCGCGCAGCACCGGCAGCACCACGCGGTCCAGCGAGAAATCGGCCGCGTAGACCGCGTGCAGACGCGCCACCTCGTGGCCGAGCGCAAAACGGCCGTCGTCCAGCCGCAGCACCCAGCCCGCGTGCGCCAGCGAGGCCAGCAACCGCAGCGCGGTGCTTTTGTACAGTCGCGTGCGCTCGGCCAGCTCGGCCAGGCTCAGCGGTCCGTCGCCCGCGCGGAAGGCCGCCAGCAGCGACAGCGCGCGGTCCACCGCCGCCACGCCGCCGGGCGCGGCCTGTTCGTCGGCCAGGGATTCGGTCTGGGCTTTGCGGGGCATGGCTTGACAGTTTTCGTGGATTGCCGGAATCTTCTGATAGACAGAATATTGTTCTATCTTATGGAATCATCAACCACCCTGCAAGCCGCCCCGCAAGTCCTGATCAGCGAGGTCGGCCCGCGCGACGGCCTGCAGTCGGTGCAGGCCACCATGCCCACAGCCGACAAACTGCGCTGGATCGATGCCCTGGCGGCCGCCGGCCTGCGCGAGATCGAGGTCGGCTCCTTCGTGCCCGCGCGCCTGCTGCCGCAG
>CAMLQP010000412.1 GCA_946482115.1 uncultured Comamonadaceae bacterium | reverse complement strand
GGAGCACTTCTACGCCATCGGCACGGCGCGCAAGGTGCAGCACCCGCTGGTGCAGAAGCTGCTGGCGGCGGTGGTGCCCTGAGGTCTGGCGGGCTGCGGCCCGCCGGGCGCTCATCAGGCCATGGTGTCCTTCATCAAGGTGTTGAACCAGGTGCCCATGTCCTTGAAGTTCTCCTGGCTCACCGACGCCGCCTCGGTGGCGGTGGCCGCCACGCCGTTGACCACCGTCTGACCACCGCTGTTGGCGATCTTCATGCGCCGGTCGACGGGGTCGTACTGGTAGACGGCCGTGAGCCACGAGGCGCTGCTGGCGGTGATGGGCGAATAGCAGGCCGAGTTGGCCACCGGCTGCTGATCGGGTTGCGCGCCGGTCATCAGACGCACGATGGCGTCGGCGCAGATCTTGGCCTCCTGGTTGGCCACGTGGCCGGCCTTGGGCATGCCGCACGACGAGGCGTCGCCGATGACGTGGATGCCCTCGGCGCCCACCAGCGTGGACTCGTAGCTCAGCACGTTGACCATCGCCCAGCGGCCGTCGGCGCTGTTGTTCAGGCCGGCCTGTGCCAGCCAGCCACCGGCCTCGCTGCCCGCCGCGCGGTGCGGCACGATCGGATTGACCACCCGGGCGTTGATCACCTGCGTGCCGCCGACGGCGTCGACATAGGTCACCACCTTGCTCGCCGGGTCGATCTGGATGCCGCTGACGTTCGGGATGTAGCGGATCACGCCCGCGTGCAGGCCGGCGAAGGCGGTTTCGAAGGTGTGGCGTTCGGCCTGGATGACCGGGTTTTCGTCCAGCACCACGACCTGGCAGCCTGCGCGCCCGCTGGACTTGAGGTGGTCGGCGACCACGCAGGCCCGTTCGTAGGGACCAGGCGGGCAGCGGTAGGGCGCCTTGGGAATGGTCATCACGAAGATGTCGCGGTCCTGCATGGTCGTGATCTGCTGGCGCAGCAGTGAGGTCTGGGCGCCGCCGCGCCAGGCGTGGGGCGTGTGCGTGTCGTAGTCTGCCTTCGTGAGGCCGTAGGCGTCGTCGAAGCTGATGCCCGGCGCCAGCACGAGCCGGTCGTAGCCCAGGCTGCTGCCGTCGGACAGGGTGAGCGAACGGGCTGCCCGGTTGATTGCGGCCAGGCCGCCGGTCCGGATGACCACGCCGTAGCGGCGGGTCAGTGATTCCCGGCTGTACTGGAGGCCGGCGATGGTGCGGCTGCCGTTGAGCACGAGGTTGCTCATGATGCTGGAGGTGTAGAGCGCCTCGGGTTCGACGAGGGTGACCTCCAGGCCCTTGCCGCCCCACATCCGCAGGTACTTGGCCGCGGTCATGCCGGCCATGCCGCCGCCCACCACCACCACTTTTTTGCCGCTGATGGACGTGGTGGCCAAGGTGGCCGTGGGCGTGTTGGGTCGCCGGGACGGGGTGCGGTCGCCGTCGGCCCATCCCGCCAGCGGGACCAGGCCTGCGGCCAGGCCACCGGCGGCCACAGCCATCCATTGGCGGCGCGAGAGCTCGTTCGTGATCTTGAAGCTGTTCATGGAGGGCTCCCGGTTCATTGCTGGAGGTAGGCGATGATTTTTTGCAGCTGCGCGGGCGTGTAGCCTTGGGCGTGCGCGGCCATGATGTCCTTGCCGGCGGTCTTGGTCAGGAACTCGGTGATCTCCTCGGCCTCGCCGCCGCGGATGCTGTCGAAGCCGCCCGTGCCGTTGGTGCCATGGCACTGGAAGCAGTTGGACGCGAGCAGCCGGCCCTCGGTGCTGGCCGCGACGGTGGCGGCCGGCGACGGCGTGGTGCTGGAAAGGGTCTTGGTGGTGGAGAGGGACGGGCTGGATTTGGTCGTGGCCGCGTTGTCGTCCCCGCTGCCGCCGCCGCAGGCCGTCAGGACGGCGCAGGCGGCCGCAGCCACCCACAAGGCTCGTCTCCCGTGCTCAACTTGGGTCTTCATAGCTTCTCCTGTTGTTCGTCGTGCGCGACTTGCGCCAGGTGAGGCTAGGCCCGGGCCACTTAAATAACCTTATAAAGCACGTGGATTTGAGTAACAGATGTTTCAGGCCTATTTCCGCATGTCTTGATGAAAGGAGCGCCGTTGTGCACGACACCGCAGTGACCACCCCCGCCATCGGGATGCCCTGGCCTGTGGCCAGCCCCTTCCGCATGCGGCCAGGTCTCGCGCGCCTGACCCCCACGCCAGAGGCGCCGCCATCGCCGCTCTTCCTGCGGGACGGGTTGGCGCCGGTCTACGCCGCCCGCAAACGGGCGGTGCTGCAGAGCCATCACGGCTTGTCACACATTGGCCAGGCCGACCCGGCGGTGCTGCAGGCCATCGCCGAGGCCTACGCCGCCCAAACCGGCATCGCCATCGCTCCGGACGCCCGCGCTTTGGCCGAGGGCATGCAGGAGGACTTCGTGGTCCTGCACGACGAACCCGGCGACGGTTTCCGGGCGCGTTTCCTCTCGGTGTGTTTCGCGTCGAACTGGAACCCGGCCGAGAAGCTGGGGCTGGACTTCACCGCCATCCACGCGCCGGTGGCCGACAACGCGCTGCTGCAGGCCGGCGCGCGCGGCAT
>CAMLQP010000411.1 GCA_946482115.1 uncultured Comamonadaceae bacterium | reverse complement strand
CGTGCTGCCCGGGCGCGATGGCCTGGGTGGCGGTGCCGATGATCTGGTTGTAGCGCCGCACCGGCTCGCCTGCCGCGATGGCGCGCACGGCGATCTTGTGGCCCGGCGGGATCAGGCCCGACACGGTGATGCCTTCGGATTCGATGCGCGTGCCGCCCAGCAGCTGCTGGCGGGCGATGACGACGTCGTCGTTGGGATGGATGCGGATAACGGGGTTCATTTCAGCAGCCCCATCTGCTGCGGCAGCCACAGCGTCAGCCCGGGGACGTAGGTGATGGCCACCAGACCCAGCAACAAGGGAATCAGCCAGGGCAGGATGGCCATGGTGGCGCGCTCCACCGAGAGCTTGGAGATGCGCGCCAGCACGAACAGCACCATGCCCAGCGGCGGCGTCATCAGCCCGATCATCAGGTTCAGCGTCACGATGAGGCCGAACTGCACCGGGTCGATGCCCAGCTTGAGCACGATGGGCAGCAGGATGGGCACCAGGATGGTGATGGCGGCAATGGTGTCGATGAAGCAGCCCACGAACAGGATCAGCAGATTGGCCAGCAGCAGGAACACCCACTTGTTGCTGGTGATGGACAAAATCCAGTCGGCCAGGGCCTGCGCGGCCTGCGTGGTGGTGAGCAGCCAGGCAAAGATGGACGCGGCGGTGACGATGAACAGCACGGAGGCCGTGGTCTCGATGGTCTCGAACGTGGCTTGTGCCAGCGTTCGCAGGGTCATGGAGCGGTAGCGCACCAGGCCCAGGAACAACGCCCAGATCACCGCCGCCACGGCAGCCTCGGTAGGCGTGAACCAGCCCATGGTCATGCCGCCGATCAGGATCACCGGCGCCATGAGGGCCAGCACGGCCGAGAAGTTGTAGCGCCAGTCCAGCGCCAGCAGTGCCACGAAGCCTGCCCCGGCGGCGAGGTTGACCGATGCACCGGCCTTGACAGCCAGCCACACCGCCATCGGGAAGGCCAGCACGACCAGGATCTCCAGCGCCGCGCCGCCCAGGCGACCCCAGTGGAAGGCCACGTCGCCGCCCCAGCCATTGCGGTGCGCGAAGTAGGCCACGGTGGCCATCATCAGACCGGTCATGAACAGCCCCGGCAGGATGCCTGCGACGAACAGTGCGCCGATGGAGACGTTGGCCATCATCCCGTAGATCACGAAAGGCAACGAGGGCGGAAAGATCGGGCCCAGCGTGGCCGACGCCGCGGTCACACCCACCGCGAACTCGGTGGAATAGCCGTGTTCCTTCATGGCCTTGATCTCGATCGAGCCCAGGCCCGCCGCGTCGGCGATGGCCGTGCCCGACATGCCCGAGAAGATCACCGAGCCGACGATGTTGACCTGACCGAGACCGCCCTTCATCCAGCCCACCAGCGCGATGGCGAAGTTGTAGATGCGACCGGTGATGCCGGCGATGTTCATCAGGTTGCCGGCCAGGATGAAGAAGGGCACGGCCAGCAGCGGGAAAGACTCGATGCCGGCAATCATGCGCTGGGCCAGCACGATGTCGGGCACGCTGCCCGAGACCAGGATGTAGATCAGCGAGCCGCCCGCCATGGCCACGGCCACGGGCAGACCCAGGAGCATCAGCCCCACGAAGGACAGAATCAGGATGAGCATGGAGAGGGTCCGTGTGAGCGGGCGTCAGTGGGGCGCTTCTTCGAAGTGGGCGGGGTTCTGCAGCGGCGAGAAGCCGCGTCGCCAGTTCTCCACCGCCACCTGCACGCCGCGCACGGTCATCAGGGCAAAGCCAGCGAAGGCGAGCCAGTACACGTAGCTCTTGTTCCAGTCGATGGTGGTCATGGGCTCGTTGTCCACCGCCAGCGCGTAGCGCGCCACCAGCCAGCTGGCGTAGCCGTAGAAGGCGATGGCCGCCAGGTCGACCGCGGTGGACAGCGCCCGGCCCGCAGGCGCGGGCAGGTGGCCATACAGCAGATTGACCTGGATGTGGCGCATGCGCCGCACGCACATGGACGCCCCGATGAAGACCACCGGCATCAGGCAATAGACCGCCAGCTCCTCGGTCCAGGCGAACGAGTCGTTCAGCACGTAGCGGGTGAAGAACTGCAGGAACACCAGGCCGGCCATGGTCCAGAAGAAGGCCAGGCAGATCCAGTCCTCGATGCCATAGCCCGAGAGATCCACCGGGTGCCGGTCGGCCTCGGCGAAGCTGGCGGCCAGCGCTTCCGCGCTGGTCTCCACCGGATGCGAGGCCGCCGCACCGACGGCATCGGGCAGAGCGCGCTGAAGCGACATGCCGTCCTCCGCCTTACTTCACGGCCTGGATGCGGTCCCAGTCGGCTTTCTGGTAGCCAAACTGTTCGAAGGGCACGTTCTTCAGCACGGTGTCGCGGAACTCGCCGGTGTTGACCTCGGTCACGCTCACGCCTTTGCTGCGGAACACGGCGGCCAGTTCCTTCTCGCGGGCGGCCACTTCCTTCGAGGCCCGGGCCGCGGCCTCCTGGGCCACCACGGCCCGCTTGCGGCGCAGGTTATCCGCGTGCACCCGCAGGGACTCGCCCATGCTGGTGCCGAAACGCTCTGCCTGCACCAGCATCGCCA
>CAMLQP010000410.1 GCA_946482115.1 uncultured Comamonadaceae bacterium | reverse complement strand
GGTAGCCCGACTGCGGGAAGTTGGCGTAGTCCAGCTGGTCGGCCACCAGCGAGGCACGCAGGCCGTACTCGCGCCAGCGCTGCGTCGGGCCGGCGGCGAACGGCGCCGCCACGATGTCGGGCGAGGCGCTCAGGCGCGCCGCCGTCAGGCCCACGCGGGCATCGCCCAGCTGCGCGTCGCGCCCCAGCGTCCAGCCGTAATCCACGCCGACGCGGGTGCTGCTGCGGGTGAACTCCGCGAACGGGTTGCCCGCGCCGTCGAACAGCTCGACATGCCGCAGCTCGTGGTCGACGTAGGTGGCCAGGAAGCTGTCGTTGCGCCGGTCCAGCGGCTGGAAGATCTCGGAGTACAGGCCCTGGCGCTCCCCCAGGCGGATGCGGTTGCGCCACTCGGCGCCGCTCTCGTTGAACCAGTGCCGGTTGTGGCTGATCGCCAGGCTGAAAGCCCCCTGGCCGCTGAAATCGGTGCGCAGGCCCAGGCCGACGCGGAAGCGGTGGGGCCCGGTGTCCTTTTCGGTGAGTTCATAGACCAGCCCTTCGCCGCCGCCGCCCGGCTCGCGTTCGAGCCGGTAGTTCACGCGTGAGTAGTCGTCGCTCGCGGCCAGGCGCTGCAGGTCGCGCTCCACGGCCGCGGTGTCCAGCGGCCGGCCCGCGCCGGCTTCCAGCCGGCTCTGCAGCCGGGGCACGCGCTCGGCGGGCACGCCCTCCACCCGCACGAAGGCGAGCGGGGCATCCGGGGCCGGGGCGTTCCGTTCGTGGGCCAGTCCCCGTTCGCCTTCCCAGAACGCGTAGACACCAGGTGGCTGCGAGTAGCGGGCGAGCGAGCTGGTCACGGTTCGCGCGTAGGCATGTCCCAGCTCGACCAGCCGGGGCGCCTGGTCGAAATCCGACGAGGACAGCGTGCCGAGGTCGGGCGTCAGCAGCAGATCGGCGGGCGTCAGGCTCTCCAGGCTGCGCCTGACGTTCTGTTCCGTCAGGATGTTGATCATCTGGCGGGTGACGCCCACCAGGCTGCCCAGCGTGTCGCGCGGCGCCAGCGGGGTGCCGATGTTGACGGCGATGATGGCCTGTGCCCCCATCGCGCGGGCCACGCTCACCGGCAGGTTGTCCACCAGCCCGCCGTCGCCCAGGATGCGGCCGTCAAGCTCCAGCGGCGAGAACACCCCGGGCACCGACATGCTCGCGCGCAGCGCGGCCGCCAGGTCGCCATCCTTGAGCACCACGGCTTCGCCGGTTTCCATGTCGGTGGCGACGGCCCGGAACGGCGTCGGCAGCCGGTCGAAATTCTCCAGGCGGCGCGTGCCCAGCGTGTAGCGCCGCAGCAGCATCTCCAGCGAGCGGCTGGAGACCGCGCCCGTGGGCAGGCGGAACTCGCCGTCCTTGAAGCCCAGCTGCAGCACCGAGGAGAAATCGAAATCCTCCTCCTTGCGGCGCTGCGAGAGCAGTTGGCGCGGCTCGCGGGTGCTGAACAGGCCACCCCACTCGACCCGCAGCAGCTCGCGCTCGATGTCGTCGGCGCCCATGCCGCTGGCGTACAGGCCGCCGATGATGGCGCCCATGGAGGTGCCGACGATCAGGTCCACCGGCACGCGGGCTTCCTCCAGCGCCTTGAGCACCCCCACGTGGGCGAAGCCGCGGGCGCCGCCGCCGGACAGCACCAGCGCGGTGCGCGGCCGCTGCGCGCCGGGGGTCGCCGGTTCCTGCGCGGGCGCCAGGGCGGGCGCGCACATCAGCAGGGCCATGGAGAAGACAGTCCAGAATCGCATGGCGGACAGTTTAGGGGTTCTCTTTCGTGATAACTTGCCGCTTTTCAACGCGTTACCGCAAGGTCCTGATTCCATGAGCGACATCCTCGTCCACACCGAAGCCGGTGTCAGCACCCTCACCTTCAACCGCCTCGACAAGAAGAACTCCATCACAGCCGCCATGTACGGCGCCCTGGCCGACGCGCTGGACGCCGCCCAGGCCGACCCGGCCGTGCGCGTGGTCCTGATCCAGGGGCATGCCACCATCTTCAGCGCGGGCAACGACATCGCCGATTTCCTGAACCAGCCGCCCGCCGGCGAGGACGCCCCGGTGTTCCGTTTCCTGCGCGGCATCGCCGCCTTCCCCAAGCCGCTGATCGCGGCCGTCTGCGGCCCGGCCGTGGGCGTGGGCACCACGCTGCTGTTCCACTGCGACCTGGTCTACGCGGGCGACAACGCCGCCTTCTCCATGCCCTTCGTCAACCTGGGCCTGTGCCCCGAGGCCGCCTCCAGCCTGCTGGTGCCGCAGATGCTGGGCTACCACCGCGCCGCCGAGGCGCTGCTGCTGGGCGAGCCCTTCATGGCCGAGGCCGCGCTGGAGGTGGGCCTGGTCAACCGCGTGCTGCCCCCCACCGAGGCCAACGACTACGCGCAGGGCGTGGCCCGCAAGCTCGCGGCCAAGCCGCTGAGCTCGCTGGTGGAGACCAAGCGCCTGATGAAGAAGGGCCAGGCCCAGCAGGTGCTGGCGCAGATCGTCGAAGAAGGCGCGAGCTTCGGCCGCATGCTGCGCGAGCCCGCCGCGCGCGAGGCCTTCGGCGCCTTCATGGAAAAGCGCAA
>CAMLQP010000409.1 GCA_946482115.1 uncultured Comamonadaceae bacterium | reverse complement strand
ACGTTGCCCTGCACGTCCAGGTGCGGGAACAGCGCGTAGTTCTGGAACACCATGCTGATGGGGCGCTGGTCCGGGCCGGTGCCGGTCACGTCGCGCTCGCCGATGAACACCCGGCCCGCGCTGGGCTGTTCCAGCCCGGCCACCAGGCGCAGCAGCGTCGACTTGCCGCAGCCCGAGGGCCCGAGCAGCGTGGTCAGCTGGCGTCGGGCGAACCGCAGCTGCACGCCGCGCAGCGCGCGCGTACCATCGGCGAAGGTCTTCTCGACCGCGTCCAGGCGCACCGCGTCAGGCATGTGAGCCTCCTGCTGCGGCCGGCAGCAGGTTCCAGCGCACCACCGCGTCGACGCCGACCACGCGGTCGTCCTGCACGCGGTTGAACAGCTGCACCTGCGCCTGCATCGACTCCGCGATCTGGCGGCAGATCGACAGGCCCAGGCCGATGCCCGTGCCGCCCGCGGCCGACTGGAAGGGCTCGAACAGCCGGTCCATGACCGCCGCATCGATGCCGCCACCGTTGTCCCAGACCAGCAGCTCGGCCTGGTCCGGCAGCACGCGCACCACCATGCCCAGCGCCGATCCGCGCGGCGCATGGTGGATGGCATTGGACAGCAGGTTGCGCAGCAGCTCGCCCAGCATCCAGGGGTCGGTGGTCAGGCGCACCGGCACCGACTCGAACGAGAAGTCCAGCCGCTTGCGCGCCAGCAGCGGACCGAACTCCAGGCACACCGCCTGTGCCACGGTGTCCAGGTCCACCTCCTGCCAGTGCGCCTGCGCCACCAGCTGCTCGACCTTGGCCAGAGACAGCAGCTGCCGCACCAGCTCGCTGGAACGGTCGACGGTCGCAAGCATCTTGGGCAGGGTGTCCTTCACCTCCAGCTGGCCCGACATCGCGCCCTGCAGCTGGGTGCGCAGCACCGCGAACGGCGTGCGCAGCTGGTGCGAGGCGTCGGCGAGAAAGCGCCGCTGCTGCTCGGTGGCGGCGCGCTGGCGTTCCAGCAGTCCGTGCACCGCGTCGGACAGCGGCTGCAGTTCGGCCGGCACCGGGCGCGGGGCACTGCCGACCTCACCAGCGTTGAGTTCGTCCTTCAGCCGGCGCAGCGGCGCCAGCGCCCGCCCGGCGCACCAGGCGAACAGCGGCAGCACGGCCACGAGGCGCAGCGCGCCGCCCCACAGCGGCGCGGCCGCCAGTTCGGGCAGGAAGCCCTGCAACAGCAGCTCGACCAGCAGCAGGCTCAGGGCCAGGCCCAGCAGCAGCCGCGCGGTGATCGACCAGGGTCGCGCGGCGGGTGCGGACGGTGTCGACTCGGTGCTGGCCATGGTCGGGGATGTGGAAGGAAGGGACGTCGCCATGGGCTGTTCAGACCGCGACCGGCCCTTCCGTCATCGCCTCGTCGATCATCAGGTAGCCCACGCCGCGCAGCGTGACCAGCTGCGCCCCCGAGCCCTGGATGCGCTTGCGCAAGCGGTGCACCAGCACCTCGATGGCGTCCGCGCCCACCGCCTCGTCGCCGAACACGGCCTGGTGCAGCGCCTCCTTGCCGATCGCCTGGCCCGGTCGTGCCAGCAGGGCCCTGAGCAGGGCCAGCTCACGGACCGACACGTCCAGCGGCGTCGCGCCGCGGAACACCGCGCCGGTCGGCTCGTCGACGCGCAGCAGCGCGCAGCGCAGCTCCGGCGCGCCGTGGCTGCGGCGCACCAGCGCCTTGAGGCGGGCCGCGAGTTCCTCGATGTCGAAGGGTTTGGTGAGGTAGTCGTCGGCGCCCTCGTTGAGGCCGAGCACGCGGTCCTGCACCGCGCTGCGGGCGGTCACCACCAGCACCGGCACCTGCGAGCCGCCGTCGCGCATCAGGCGCAGCACCTCCATGCCGTCCATGCCCGGCAGGCTCAGGTCCAGCAGCACCACGTCGGGCCGGCGGCGCCGGAACATGGCCAGCGCCTCCGCACCGTCGGCACAGCGCGTGACCTCGAAGCCCCGGCCCTGCAGCACGCGCCCCAGCGCATCGCCCAGGGCCAGATCGTCTTCCACCATCAGCACTTTCATGCCAACGATGATGCCCGGCGCCCCCGCCGGACCGCATAGAGGAAACCTTAGAGAAACACGAAAGCCGGACGAAATCTTCGTCCGGCTTTCAGGCGACCCGCGCAGCGGCGGAGCGTGGGGGCTTTCCTTATGACCTCCGGTGCCAGGCCAGCAGGCGCGGCGTCACCAGCACCAGCAGCACGATCACCAGCAGCGTGGCCGACATCGGGCGCTCGAAGAACACGGTGAAGCTGCCCTCGCCAATCGACATGGCGTTGCGGAACTGGGCTTCAGCCAGCGGCCCCAGGATCAGGCCCACGATGACCGGCGCGGTCGGGAAGTCGAAGCGGCGCATCGCCACACCCACCAGCGCCAGGCCGAACATCAGGAACAGGTCGAACGAGCTCTGGCGCATGCCGTACACGCCAACGGTCGCGAAGATCAGGATGCCGGCGTACAGCGGCGCCTTGGGGATCTTCAGCAGCTTGACCCACAGGCCCACCATCGGCAGGTTCAGCACCAGCAGCATCACGTTGCCGATGTAGAGCGAGGCGATCAGCGCCCA
>CAMLQP010000408.1 GCA_946482115.1 uncultured Comamonadaceae bacterium | reverse complement strand
TTCCTCCCCTGCGCTGCCGGCGTGGAGGACTTCCTCGCCGCCGAGGCCGAACGCATCACCGGCGTGGCCGCCGCCCACAAGTCGCGCGGCGGCGTGGGCCTGGACGCCAGCTGGCGCGACGCCATGAAGCTCAACCTGCACAGCCGCCTGGCGCAGCGGGTGCTGGTGCAGCTGTGGCACGGCCCCTACCGGGGCGAGCAGGACATCTACGACGCCACCGGCCAGGTCGCCTGGGAGATATGGTTCACCGCCACCCAGACCCTCAAGGTCGAGATCACCGCCCAGCACAGCCCGCTCAAGAGCCTGAACTTCGCCGCGCTGCGGGTGAAGGACGCGGTGTGCGACCGCCTGCGCGCCAAGACCGGCGCGCGGCCCAGCATCGACACCAACCGGCCCGACGTGCGCGTGTTTGCGCACCTGACCGCCACCCACCTCACGGTCTACATCGACACCTCGGGCGAGCCGCTGTTCAAGCGCGGCTGGCGCGAGGACAAGGGCGACGCGCCGCTGAAGGAAACCCTGGCCGCCGCCATGATCGCGGCCAGTGGCTGGGACGGCTCGGTGCCGCTGTACGACCCCTGCTGCGGCAGCGGCACGGTGCTGATCGAAGCGGCCCAGATGGCGCTGGGCATCGCCCCCGGCAGCCAGCGCCGCTTCGGCTTCGAGAAGCTGCTGCCGTTCCAGTCGCACGTCTGGCAGTCGCTCAAGGCCGAAGCCCGAGCGGCCCAGAAACCGGCGCCCGCGCAGCCGCTGGTGTTCGGCAGCGACGTGGCTTTTCGCATGGTCGATTTCGCGCGCCGCAACGCCGAGCGCGCGGGCGTGGCCCAGGCCATCGACCTGCGCGGCGGCGACGCGCTGCAACGGATGCCCCCCAGTGAAACCCCGGGCGTGATGCTGCTCAACCCGCCCTATGGCGAGCGCATCGCCGCCGCCGGCGTGGCCGGCCAGAAAGCCGCGCTGCGCGTGCGCGAACACGCCCAGGGCGAGGACGGCGGCGAGGTGGATGCGTTCTTCGAGCGGCTGGCCAGCCACTGGAAGAAGCACTACGCCGGCTGGCAGGCCTGGATGCTCACGCCCGACCTCAAGCTGCCGGGCAAGATGCGCCTGAAGGAAAGCCGCCGGGTGCCGCTGTGGAACGGGCCCATCGAATGCCGGCTGTTCCGCTTCGACCTGGTGGCCGGGCGGCATGGCTAGACCCGTGGTCATCGACAGCAACGTCGCGCTGGACCTGCTGGTCTTCGGCGACGCGGCGGCGCAGCCGCTGCGCGCGGCGCTGGACGGCAAGGACGCGCACTGGATCGCCACCGCCGCCATGCGGGCCGAGCTCGAGCGGGTGCTGGACTACCCCAAGCTCGCGCCACGCGTGGCCTTCCACGGCCTGGACCGCGCCGCCGTGCTGGCACGCTTCGACGCGCTGGCGCAGATCCACGCCGACGCGCCGCGCGCGCCGCTGCGCTGCCAGGACCCGGACGACCAGATCTTCATCGACCTGGCCGTCGCGCACGGTGCCGCCCTGCTGAGCAAGGACCGCCAGGTGCTGCGGCTAGCCCGCCGGCTGGGTACCTGGGGCGTGGCCGTGTCGCGGCAGTGGTCGGCCTGACGTTGCGGACCGGCAACAGATGGGCGGCAGACTGTCACGGGTCTGGCCCAGTTTGTTAACAAATTTCAAATTCCTTTAGAATGGCTGCGGGCCGCTTTCGCGGCTCCCCGCTTTTCCTCCCTGAGCGGGTGCCTTAATGTGTGACAGCAAAAAGGCTTCCCAATCCTGGCCTCATGGCCAGGATTTTTTTTACCCCGCGTTTTTCATCCGCTCGCTTTTCCAGTAGACGTCGTCGCCGCCGTTCATGCGGTTGAGCACGCGGGCGTAGACGAACATCAGGTCGGACAGGCGGTTGAGGAAGTGGCGCGGCGCCTCGCGCACCGGCTCGGCGCGCCCCAGGGCCACCACCGCACGCTCGGCGCGGCGCGCCACGGTGCGGCACACGTGGGCCTGGCTCGCGGCGCGGTTGCCGGCGGGCAGTATGAATTCCTGCAGGCGCGGCAGCGTGGCGTTGGCGTCGGCCAGGGCCTGGTCCAGTGCCAGCACGGCCTCGGGCTTGAGCAGCTCGAAGCCCGGAATCGACAGCTCGCCGCCCAGGTTGAACAGCTGGTGCTGCACCTCCACCATCACCTCGCGCACATCGGCCGGCAGGTCCTCGCACAGCAGCAGGCCGATGTGGGAATTGAGCTCGTCCACGTCGCCCATGGCGTTCACGCGCAGGCTGTCCTTGCCCACGCGGGTGTTGTCGCCCAGGCCGGTGGTGCCGTCGTCGCCGGTGCGGGTAGCGATCTGTGTCAGTCGGTTGCCCATGGTGGTATGTTCCGGGTTTCAGAAGATTGTCAGAGACATTATCCCGAGGTGCCGCCATGAACCAGCCCCTGCCCGCCCACCTGCTGCCCGAAATTCGCCAGCGCGAGGTGCCGCAGGCGCTGATCGACACGCTCAGGGCGCGTTTCGGCGAGCGCTGCTCCACCGCGCTGGCGGTGCGCGAGCAGCACGGGCGCGACGAGTCGGCCTTCACCACCGTGCCGCCGCCCTCGGCCGTGGTGTTCGCCG
>CAMLQP010000407.1 GCA_946482115.1 uncultured Comamonadaceae bacterium | reverse complement strand
CGGTGCGCGAGAACATCGCTTTCGGTCTGCAATTCGCCGGTCGCCGGCCGCGCAAGTACTGGCTCTGGGGCGAAGAGGCCTCGGTGCCCTGGGCGCTGCGCACGCCCGAGAGCATCCTGGCGCTGATCGGTCTCTCGGCACAGGCCGATCTGCCCGCTGCGGCCATCACGCCCTCTCAGCAGCGCCTGCTGGAGATCGGCATGGCGCTGGCCACACGGCCGCGCCTGCTGCTGCTCGACGAGGTGGCCGCCGGACTGACCGAAGTGGAAGTGGAGGCGATGGCGCAGCTGATCCGCCGTCTGCGCGACGAACTGGACCTCACCGTGGTCTGGATCGAGCACGCCGTGACCACGCTGCTGCGCCATGTGGAGCGCGTGATCGTGCTGCACCAGGGCCGCAAGATCGCCGACGACGTGCCCGCCGCCGTGGTGCGCCACCCCGAGGTGATCGAGGCCTACCTGGGCGACGAGATGGCCGAGGAGGCCGCCGCATGATGTGGTACCGCGACACCCCCTTCGTGCTCGGTGGCAGCCCGCAGGCGCACCTGAAGGTGCAGGGCCTGTCCGCCGGCTACGGCGCCTTCCTGGTGCTGCGCGATCTCCACCTCGAGGTCCGGCCCGGACTGACCGTGGTGCTGGGCCCCAACGGCGCCGGCAAGACCACGCTGCTCAAGGCGCTCAACGGCCTGATCCGCCGACAGGGCGTGGTCACGCTCGACGGCGAAGACCTGCCCGAGAAGACCGACCGCATCGTCAAGGCCGGTGTGGCCCTGGTGCCGGAGGGGCGCCAGCTGTTCCCGCAGATGACGGTGCTGGAGAACCTCGAACTCGGCGGCTGGCTGGTGCCCAAGGCCGAGCGCGCCCGCCGGCTCGAACAGGCCTTCGTCGATTTCCCCAAGCTGCGCGACCGCGCCCAGCAGCTGGCCGGCACCATGAGCGGTGGCGAGCAGCAGATGGTGGCCGTGGCGCGCGCCATGATGAGCGCGCCGCGCCTGCTGATGCTGGACGAACCCTCGCTCGGCCTGGCGCCGCGCATGGTCGATGAGCTGCTGGGCATGGCCCGGCGCATCGCCGACGCCGGCACCACGGTGCTCATGGTCGAGCAGAACGTCAAGAAGGCCCTGGCCGTGGCCGACCGCGGCTACGTGCTGGAACGCGGCGCACTGGTGGCCAGCGGCCCCGCGAAGCTGCTGGCGCGTTCCAGCGTGGTGCGCGAGGCCTACCTGGGGGCCGCCACCACCGCCTCCCCAACCGCGGCGCGCCAGCCCACCGCGGCCTGATCCCGTCTTTTGGCAACACACAGGAGAGAAACCATGTCCGATCTGTCCATGCTCATCAACGGCCTGAAGGTCGGCGCCGAACACGGCGCCAGCTTCGAGCGCCGCAACCCGCTCGACGGCAGCGTCGCCACGCGCGCACCCGCGGCCTCGCCCGCCGACGCCGTGATGGCGGTGGAGGCCGCGGCCGAGGCCTTCAAGACCTGGAGCGAGACCGGCCCGTCCGAGCGCCGCGCGCTGCTGCTCAAGGCCGCCGACGCGCTGGAGGCCAAGACGCCCCAGTTCATCGAAGCGGTGCCGGCCGAGACCGGCGCCACCGGCATGTGGGCCGGTTTCAACGTCATGCTGGCGGCCGGCATGCTGCGCGAGGCCGCGGCGCTGACCACCCAGGTGGCGGGCGAGGTGATCCCGTCCGACGTGCCGGGCAGCCTGGCCATGGGCGTGCGCCAGCCGGCCGGTGTGGTGCTGGGCATCGCGCCCTGGAACGCCCCCATCATCCTGGGCGTGCGGGCGATTGCCACGCCCCTGGCCTGCGGCAACACGGTGATCCTCAAGGGCAGCGAGAACTGCCCGCGCACCCACGGCCTGATCATCGAGGCGCTGCAGGAGGCCGGCTTCCCGCCCGGGGTGGTGAACTACGTGACCAACGCCCCGGCCGACGCGGGTGCCGTGGTCGAGGCCATGGTGGCCCACCCGGCGGTGCGGCGGGTCAACTTCACCGGCTCTACCAAGGTCGGCAAGATCATCGCTGCCACCTGCGCCAGATACCTCAAGCCCGTGGTGCTGGAACTGGGTGGAAAGGCGCCGCTGCTGGTGCTGGACGACGCCGACCTGGACGACGCGGTCAATGGCGCGGCCTTTGGCTGCTTCGCCAACAGCGGTCAGATCTGCATGAGCACCGAACGCATCATCGTGGACCAGAAGGTGGCCGACGAGTTCGTGAGGAAGTTCGGGGACAAGGCGAAGAGCCTGCCGCTGGGGGACCCGCGCAAGCCCGACCCGGTGGTGCTGGGCTCGGTGATCGGCATGGGCACGGTGCACCACTGCAACGCCCTGATCGACGACGCGCTGGCCCAGGGCGCCAAGCTGGTCTGTGGTGGCAAGGCCGAGAACACGCTGATGCCGGCCACCGTGCTCGACCACGTCACGCCGGCCATGCGCATCTACCACGAAGAGACCTTCGGCCCGGTCAAGTGCATCGTGCGCGTGAAGGACACGCAGGAAGCGATTGCCTGTGCCAACGACAACGAGTACGGCCTGAGTGCCGCTGTCTTTGGCCGCGACATCGCCCGCGCCTTCAACGTCGCCCGCAAGATCGACAGCGGCATCTGCCACG
>CAMLQP010000406.1 GCA_946482115.1 uncultured Comamonadaceae bacterium | reverse complement strand
TCCTGCGCGACTGGCTGGAGACCGCCAAGGTCAACGGCCAGCCCTGGGACAAGGCGCCGCCCGCACCGCGCCTGCCGCGCGAGGTGATCGAGAAGACCGCCGCCAAGTACCAGGAAGCGCTGACGCGGCTGATGGGCTGAGCGCTGAGCCGCATCCCTGCACCGCCATGAGCCTGCCTGTCGATGTCGCCTCGGTCACCCACAGTGTGCAGCTGGCCGTGGCCCCCGTGTTTTTCCTGACCGCCGTGGCCGGCATGATCAGTGCCGTGGCGGCGAGGCTGGCCCGCATCATCGACCGTGCGCGGGTGCTTGAAGAGCGGGTGCGCAGCTGCTCCGACCAGGAGCTGATCGCACGGCTGCTGCACGAGTTGGTGCTGTTGCGCAAGCGCGGTCGCATCGCCAACTTCTCCATCGGGTGCTTGGCGCTGTGCGGCTTTTTCATCGGCGTCACCATCGTGTCCCTGTTCCTGGGACAGACCTGGGAAATGCAGTGGTCGCTGGTGGCCGTGAGCTGCTTCCTGCTGGGTGTGGGCTCGTTCCTTTTGGCGCTGGGCTGTTTCCTGTGGGAAACCGTGCTGGCCACGCACCTTCTGAACTTCAAGGTGCTGGAGATGGGGCGCGAGTACCAGCGCTGAGCGCAGCGGCCCAGTGAGACAAGGGTTGTTCGGCCGGTGGCTCCGGTTACGGGGAGGTTACTGGGTAGAGTGCGGTCACCGAACACCAGGAGACGCACCATGTACACCGCCCACCCCCAGCGCTACGAGCGCATGCCCTACCGCACCGTCGGCAAGAGCGGCCTGAAGTTGCCCAGCATCACCCTGGGCCTGTGGCACAACTTCGGCGGTGCCACGCCGATGGAAACGCAGCGCGACATGCTGCGCACCGCCTTCGACCTGGGCATCACCCACTTCGACCTTGCCAACAACTACGGCCCGCCGCACGGCAGCGCCGAATCCAATTTCGGCGAGCACCTGCGCCGCGACTTCCGGCCCTACCGCGACGAACTCATCATCTCCACCAAGGCCGGCTACGACATGTGGCCCGGGCCGTATGGCAGTGGCGGCGGTTCGCGCAAGTACGTGCTCGCCAGCCTGGACCAGAGCCTCCAGCGCATGGGGCTGGACTACGTCGACATCTTCTATTCGCACCGCTTCGACCCCGACACGCCACTGGAAGAAACCATGGGGGCGCTGGCCACGGCGGTGCAGCAAGGCAAGGCGCTGTACGTGGGCATCTCCAGCTACTCGGCAGGCAAGACGCGCGAGGCCGCCGCGATCCTGCGCAGCCTGGGCGTGCCGCTGCTGATCCACCAGCCCTCGTACAACCTGCTCAACCGCTGGGTCGAGGCCGACCTGCTCGACACCCTGGTGGACGAGGGCATGGGCTGTATCGCCTTCAGCCCGCTGGCCCAGGGCCTGCTGACGAACAAGTACCTGGGGGGCGTGCCGGCCGACGCGCGCATCAACCGCCCGGGGGGCGGCTCGTTCAGGGTAGAACACCTGAGCGAACAGAACCTCGCGCACGTGCGCGCGCTCGACGCCATGGCGCAGGCGCGCGGCCAGAGCCTGGCGCAGATGGCGGTGGCATGGGTGCTGCGCCACCCGGGCATGAGCTCCGCCCTGATCGGCGCCAGCAAGCCCGAGCAGATCACCGAGCTGGTGGGCGCGCTGCAGAACCTGCACTTCAGCGCCGACGAACTCACGGCCATCGACCAGCACGCGGTGGACGGGGGCATCAACCTCTGGAAGAGGCCTTCGACCGACCAGCGGCTCTGACCACGGGCGCCGGGCGAGCGGTATCGAGGGACATCTCTTTGGCGAGCGCCAGGGCTTCCTGCATCACGGCGCGTGTTGCGGGGCTGAGCTGTCCCGTGCGCGCCAGCGCCAGCGCGATGTGGCGCACGATGGGTGGGTCCACCAGGCGCGCGGCCTGGAAGCGGTGCTGGCTGCGCGCCACGTCGATGGCGTACGAGCCGAGCAGCGCGTAGGCGCCGCCCTGCGAGGCGATGCCCAGCTGCAGCGCCAGCGAGTCGGCTTCGAGCACCACGTTGAGCTGCACGCCGCGCTGGCGCGCCACCTGTTCCAGCTGGTCGCGCCAGCTGCTCGGGCGGCAGAAGGTCACCAGCGGCAGGCCGTCCAGCGCCTTGAACTTCACCGTCGGTTTCGCGGTCACCGGGTCGCCTTCGGGGCCGACGAGGAAGGTCTGCGCCTCGGCCAGCGACAGCGCATCGCTGCCATTGGGCTGGCCATGGCGGAACAGCAGCGCCAGGTCCAGGCTGCCGTCATCGAGCCATGTTTCCAGGTGGGCGCCCTGGCCTTCGCGCACGCTCAGCTGCACCAGCGGATGGCGCTGTCGCAGCCGGGTGAACAGGGTGCTGGTGAACGGGTGGGCCAGCGAGGGCAGGGTGCCCAGGCGCACGCGGCCCATGGTCTGGCCCGCGGTGCTGCGGATCTCCTGCTCCAGCTGCTCGGTGCTGCTCAGCCATACGCGCACGCGCGGCGCGATGCGCTGGCCCAGCGCGGTGAGGGCGACACCGCGCCCGGTGCGCTCGAACAGGCGGCCGCCGCACTGCTGTTCCAGCTCGGCGATCTGCCGGCTCACATGCGGCTGGCTGGTGCCGTGCAGCACCG
>CAMLQP010000405.1 GCA_946482115.1 uncultured Comamonadaceae bacterium | reverse complement strand
GCAGCAGCGGCTTGAGCGTGGCGTAGGGCCAGTGCACGGCCTGCGTGGCGCGCGTCGGCACGCCCGGTGGCAGCACCGCGCGCAGGCTGGGCCACAGCGGCACCAGGTTCAGGTTCTTCAGGTCGTCGCGGTAGTCCTGCGGCAGGTCTTCCAGGCGGCCGAGTTCGTGGCTCATGGTGTGTCTCCTTGGGATGGGCCTATTTCGGCCGCATGCTAATAATCAGTATGCTGATGATAAGAGGGCGGTTAGACTGGGTCAATCACCGACCATCCGTTGACAACCAACCCCGCCTTGTTTGCCATGGACACCCCAGAAACCACCGGGATTCAGATCGACCAGCAGCCCGGCTACGCGATCCGGCGCCTGCACCAGATCTCGGTCGGCATCTTCCTGCAGGAAGCCGGCGAGCTGGGCGTGACGCCGGTGCAGTACGCCGCCTTGCAGGTGGTGGGCAACCAGCCCGGCATCGACCAGCGCACGCTGGCCCGCAGCATCGCGCTGGACACGTCCACCACCGGTGGTGTGGTCGACCGGCTGGAGGCGCGCGGCTGGCTGGAGCGGCGCCTGTCGCCGCAGGACCGGCGCGCGCGCCAGCTGTTCCTGACCCCGGCGGGCGAACAGGGCCTGGCCGACACCGTGCCCGCCATGCTGCGCGCGCAGGAACAGATCCTGGCGCCGCTCACCCCGCGCCAGCGCGCCGAGTTCATGCGCCTGCTTCTGGTGCTGGTGACGCAGAACAACGACATGAGCCGCGCGCCGGCCGAGGCCCGGTAGGCGCTGGCCGCTTCCTCAGGCGAGGTCCTCGTGGAAATCGCTGGCGCCGGGCTTCCAGTAGGCCGAGACCTTGACGTGGCTGCGCGACCGTCCGCGTTCGTTCAGCAGGATGTCCCGCAGCCGCGCCATGCAGGTGGCTTCGCCCGCGCACCAGATGAATCCGTCGCCTGCGGGCAGGTCCACCGTGCGCATGGCCTCGCACAACGCCTCGCCGGACGGCAACCAGCGCAGCTGCAGGCCGGGGCGTTCGGGCAGGGCGTGCTGGTCCTGCGCCTGCGGCGTGTGCAGCAGCACAGTGGTGGGGGTGCCCGCCGGCAGTTCTTCGAGTCGCCGGGCGATGGCGGGCAGCGCCGTCGCATCGCCCGCCAGCAGGTACCAGGGCAGGTCGTCCGCAATGATGATGGAACCGCGGGGGCCGCCGATCACCGCCGCGTCGCCCACCCGGGCGCGCTGTGCCCAGTCGCTGGCGGCACCCCCTTCGTGCAGGGCGAACACCAGGGTCAGTTCCTGGCGGGCCGTGTCGAAGTGGCGAGGCGTGTAGTCGCGCCGGTGCTCCCGCCCGTCGGCGTCGGTGAAGATGAACTTGACGTGGTCGTCGAAGGAGAGCGAGACGAAGCTGGCCAGCGCCGTCCCGCCGAAGGTCACGGCCAGCAGGCCGGGGCCCAGCGGCCGGACATGGCGCACGCGCACGTCGCGGCGCAGCAGTTCGTGGCGCACGCGGCGCGTCGGGCCGATGGGGAGCTCTGTAGAAGAAACGGGAAAAGACATGGGAGCGCTCAATTAATTGATAATGTCATCTATTCTGACGAAATAAGTTGATAGAGTCAACAAAGTGACGAAACTGTCCGACGACGACCTGATGGAGGCGGTGCACGACCTGATGCACCTGGCGCGCTCGCAGCTGCTGCGCGACATGCCCGACGACGGGCTGGGACCGATGGAGGGGCGCGCGCTCGGCTTCTTCGTGCGCCGGCCCGGCAGCACGCAGACCGATCTGGTGCAGCACGCCGGTCGGGATAAGGGCCAGCTGGCGCGCCTGATTGCGGTGCTGAAAGACAAGGGTCTGCTCGAGGCCCGGCCGGACGAGCACGACCGCCGAGTGACCCGCCTGTATCCCACCGAAGCGGCGCAGCGCCGTCACGAGTCCGTCATGCGCCACCGCCGCCAGGTGGCGGCCCGGGCCGCGCGCGGGCTGGAGGCGCCGGAACGGCAGGAGCTGTTGCGACTGCTGCAACACATGCAGGACAACCTGCGCGACGGCGGGCCTTGAACGGGTCGCGCGGGCGCCGCGCTGGCGTCTGCGGACCAGATGCGCCGGGTACACTGCCCGCGGAAAAATCCGGTATGAAGATCACCATCGACACCGACGCCCAGTCCCTGGAGTACCAGGCCGGCGATGAAACCCCGACGCGGCTGCCGCTGTACTCGTCCGAGGCCTTCCGGGTGGTGTCCCAGGTCTGGCTCAAGCAGGAGTGGAACCAGCAGCACTGGCAGTCGTTTTCCTGGCTGGGCTTCCAGTTCTGGCAGTTGCCGGAAGATGTGCTGCGGTTGCAGGAGGTGATCGCCCGTGTGCGTCCCGACGTGATCATCGAGACCGGCGTGAACCGCGGCGGCAGCGCCGTCTTCTTCGCCTCGCTGTGCCGGTCCCTCGGGCGCGGGCGGGTGATCTCGATCGACCTACAGATCCCCCCGGAGCTGCGCGAGGCGGTGGATGCCTGTCCGTTGGGTGACCTCATCACCCTGATCGAGGGCGACTCGGCTTCACCGGCGGTGGTAGACCGGGTGCGGCGTTCCGTGGGGGCGGGCCAGACGGTGTTCGTGTTTCTCGACAGCGACCACAGCAAGGCGCATGTGCG
>CAMLQP010000404.1 GCA_946482115.1 uncultured Comamonadaceae bacterium | reverse complement strand
GGCGCCTGGACTACTACGGCATCGAGCTCAGCAAGAACGCCGCGCCGCTGCTCAAATACGCCGAGCGCATCTTCTCGCGCCCGGCCTACATCGAGGCGCTGACGCCGTCCGAAAAGGTGATGCGCAAGTAAGGCGACGCCATGACCGGCGCCGACTCCACGCCCTCCACCCGCCCCTACCTGATCCGCGCACTGCATGAGTGGTGCACGGACCACGGCTTCTCGCCCTACCTCGCGGTGCAGGTGGACGGCTCGGTGCAGGTGCCGCGCGAGTACGTCAAGAACAACGAGATCGTCCTCAACGTCAGCTTCGACGCCACCAGCGGCCTCAAGCTCGGCAACGACTACATCGAGTTCAAGGCCCGCTTCGGCGGCGTGGCGCGCGACATCATCGTGCCAGTGACCCACGTGGTGGCGATCTATGCGCGCGAGAACGGCCAGGGCATGGCCTTTCCCGCTCCGCCGGCGGCGGCCGTCGTCACCGCCGCGCCCAGCCCCGAGCCCGCACCGCCCGAGGGCACCGACGCCAAAGGCCTGCAGCTGGTCAAATCCGACGCATCGGTCGAGGAAGACGGCGAAGATCCGCCCCCCTCGACCCCGGCCGGAGCCCGGCCGGCGCTCAAGCGCGTCAAGTAAAATCGCGGCAGCGCCGCTTTAGCTCAGTTGGTAGAGCAACCGCCTTGTAAGCGGTAGGTCGTCAGTTCGATTCCGACAAGCGGCACCAGTGTTCCCCTTCCACTTGTGGCAATACCCGGGTAGCGGGGGTGCCGCGTGCTTCCGGCCGTTGGGCCTGGCGGGGTATCATGTGCAAGCCCGGCTTCAGCGCCAAGCTTGCCGGATCTTGACATGTATCGTGGCCACCGCGTAGCCACGCTGTCCCAGAGCCCGTTGCAGCACGGGCAGCAGTTGCCGCAGCTTGGAAGCGGCGGCGCTGTTGTCCACCATCAGCCACCACTCGCCGTCGTCGATCGGCCCGGGCTGGACACTGGAGCGCAACCCGGCGGGCAGCAGCGGCGAGACGGTGGACAACATCTCCTGCGAGGTGCGCACCAGCCCGCTCAGGTGGGCCAGTGGCGGCGAGGCCTGGACGGCCTGCTGCAGGCTCATGGGCTGGTGACGGCGCGTCGGGGAGTTCATTTGGGCGAGGAGCGCAATGCACCTGATTATCACAGACCCCCGCTTCAGGCGCAGTCTGTCCATAGACCTCAACGGCGTCCGCCTGGCGGCGGTGGCGCTGGGCGCCGCGCTGGTGCTGCTCGTCACCTCGCTGGGCCTCTACCACTGGGTGTTCCTCGAGGGCGCGCGCCAGGGCTGGCCCGTGGTCGGCCCCATGGTGCGCATGCTGCTCAAGGACGAGCTGGCCTCCAAGGACGCCTTCATGCGCGAGAACCTTGACGCCATGGCGCGCCGCCTGGGCCAGATGCAGGCGCGGTTGGTGCAGCTCGAATCGCTGGGCGAGCGGGTGGCCGGCCTCGCGGGCGTGAGCCCGGCGGAAGCCCGGCCCAAGCCGCCCGGCAGCGGCGGCGTGCTGATCGCCCAGCGCCCGCTGACCGCCGATGAACTGCGTGCGGCCATCGACCAGTGGGACGTGGCCAGCAGCGGCCAGATCGACTGGCTGACGGTGACCGAGTCGAGGCTGTTCGACCAGAAGATGCGCAAGAACCTCATGCCCACCGAACACCCGGTAACGGGCGTGGCGCTGGGCTCGGCCTTTGGCTGGCGCATCGACCCCATCACTGGCCACTCGGCGCTGCACAGCGGGCTGGATTTTCCGGCCGACACTGGCACGCCCATCGTGGCCGCCGCGGGCGGCGTGGTGGTGGTGTCCGAATACCACCCGGCCTACGGCAACATGGTGGAAGTGGACCACGGCAATGACCTGATCACCCGCTATGCGCACAGCTCGCGCGTGCTGGTGCAGAAGGGCGACCTCGTGCGCCGGGGCCAGAAGATCGCCGAAGTCGGCACCACGGGTCGCTCCACCGGTCCGCACCTGCACTTCGAGGTGCTGGTGGCCGGCGTGCCGCAGGACCCGATGAAGTTCCTGCAGGCCGGCAGCCTGCAGGCCGCCGCGCCGCCGCCCTCCGTGGTGCGCCGCTGAGGCTTTCCGCTTCTTGATTCAGGGCATTCCGCCGCCATCTGCCGCCCAGGGCGCCCCGGGTAAAATCAGGCGCTTTGGGTGACAAGCACCCGCGACGGCTTGGCAGTTTCCAAGAGCATTCCGACAACCGCATACGCGCCGGCCGGGGCCGCAGGCCCTGGAGCCCGGCTGGCGCCCACCTTATGGCCACGAATTTCCTGACCAAACTGTTTGGTAGCCGCAACGACCGACTGCTCAAGACCTACCGCAAGACGGTCGAACGCATCAACCAGCTGGAGCCGCAGTACGAGAAGCTCGACGACGCGGCGCTCAAGGCCAAGACCGACGAATTCAAGCAGCGCCTGGGCAGCGGTGAAACGCTGGACGCCCTGCTGCCCGAGGCTTTTGCCGTGGTGCGCGAGGCCAGCAAGCGCGTCATGAAGATGCGCCACTTCGACGTCCAGCTGGTCGGCGGCATCGCGCTGCACCACGGCAAGATTGCCGAGATGCGCACCGGCGAGGGCAAGACGCTCACCGCCACGCTGCCGGTCTACC
>CAMLQP010000403.1 GCA_946482115.1 uncultured Comamonadaceae bacterium | reverse complement strand
GCAAGGCCTTCGTGCTGGCCATGGCCGACGCCACGGCCGCCAAGCTGGTGCCCGGGCTGGTGGATCTGCTGGAAAAGGAGGCCCCGGGCGTGAACCTGCGCATCGTGCCGCTGACCACGCGCGACCCGCGCGAGCTGCTGGAGTCCGGTTCGGCCGACCTGGCGGTCGGGCACTTCCCCGGCGTGATTGCCGAACTGACCGCCATCCACCTGCAGGAACACAGCCCACGCTTCCTGCACCAGCGGCTGTACGACGGCGAGTACGTGGTGGTGATGCGCCGCGACCACCCGCTGGCCACAAAACCGCTCACGCTCGACGCCTACTGCGCCGCGCGCCACCTGCTGGTGAGTTTCTCGGGCCGGCCCTTCGGCTTTGTCGACGAGGCGCTGTCGGCCATGTCGCGCCAGCGCCGGGTGGTGATCACCGTCAACCAGTTCTTTACCGCCGGGCGCGTGGTGGCCAGCACCGACCTGCTGACGGTGCTGCCTCGGCACTTCGTCGAGGTCACGGGCATCGAGTCGGCGCTGACGCTGCGCGAGCTGCCCCTGCCGGTGCCGGCGGTGCACGTCGACGCCCTGTGGCACCGCCAGTCGGCGCACAACGGCGCACACCGCTGGCTCAGGCAGGCGGTCGAACGGGCGGCGCGGCTCGGCTTCGCGGATGCCACGGCAGCGGTGGGCCCGACAATCGCGCCATGAAGCTTCAACTGCTCAGCGACCTGCACCTGGAAACCGACGCCGGCTTTGTTGCCACACCCGCGGCGGACGCCGACCTGCTGGTGCTCGCGGGCGACATCGGCTCCTACCAGAAGCGGCGCGACGGCAGCGTGATGGACGAGCCCGACTGGGGCCTGCAGCGCTTCTCGCCCCTGCCGCAGCACGGCGGCTGGCCAACCCCCGTGCTGTTCGTGCCGGGCAACCACGAATACGACGGCCTCGACTGGGACGAAGCACACGCAGGCCTGCGCCGCGCCTGCGACCGGCTCGGCATCGCCTGGCTGGAGCGCGAGACCCTGCACGTCGACGGCGTGCGCTTCATCGGCACCACGCTCTGGAGCGACTACGACGCGCTGGCCCCGGCGAACGCGACCGAGACCGAACGCCTGCGCCTGCGCGAGAAGGCCTTTCGCGCCGCCAACTTCTACCTGCACAAGATGGCGGGCCTGCGCGCAGGCGCGCTGTTCGATGCGGCCGCCATGCGCGAGCTGGCGCTGGAATGCCAGGACTGGCTGCGCGAGGCACTGGCGCAGCCCCACGACGGACCCACGGTCGTGGTCACGCATTTCGCGCCGACCCTGCACAGCGCCGATCCGCGCTACGGCCTGGCGCCTGGCACGGCTGGCTTCTGCAACGCACTCGACGAGCTGCTGCCCCTGGCCGACCTCTGGCTGCACGGCCACCTCCACTGCGCCACCGACGTGCAGGTGGGCCGCTGCCGCATCGTGGCCAACCCGCTGGGCTATGCGCGCAAGGGCGAGCAGGACGATTTCAGGCCCACGCTGACGGTGAATGTGGAAATCCCATAGGAAAAAGCCCGGACCCCGCGCGTACACTGGCGCGATTCGCCCGCATCAGGGGCCAACAACCGGAGAGAGACCATGAAGATCCTGCTCGCTGTGGATGGCAGCGCATACACCAAGAAGATGCTGGCCTACCTGACCACCCACCTGGAGGTCTTCCACCCCGACAACGAGTTCACCATCTTCACCGTGCAGCTGCCCCTGCCTCCCCGCGCACGTGCCGCAGTCGGCGCCGAAGTCGCCAACAGCTACTACGCCGAAGAGGCCGAAAAGGTGACGGCGCCCGTGGTCAAGTTCCTCAAGCGCCACGGCATCGAGCCCAAGGTCGTGCACAAGACCGGCTCCCCCGGCGAACAGATCGCCAAGCAGGCCGACGCGGGCAAGTACGACCTGGTGATGATGGGCTCGCACGGCCACAGCGCCCTGGGCAATCTGGTGATGGGCTCCGTCGCCACGCAGGTGCTGGCGCACTGCGGCGTGCCGGTGATGCTGGTGCGCTGACCCCTGCGCCGGCCTCAGCGCTGGCGCAATCCGTCGAAGCAGGTGCTCAGCACCATGTCGATGATCTGGCCGTCGCTGTACAGGCCAGACCCCTTGAGAAACCCCAGCACCGGATCGCAGGCCCGGGCATAGAGGGTGTACAGCACCGCGATCGGCGGCAGAGCCGGGTTGACGCTGCCCTGCTGCTGGGCAGCCTCGATCCAGGCGCCCAGCCGGTCGCTCACATCCATCAGGCCGTCCACATAGGCCTTGTTCGTCGTCAGCGAGGCACGCAGGCTGGAGTTCTCGCTGGGCAGCGAGGGCATTTCCCCGGCCAGCTGCACCTCCATGGTCCAGCGCGCCACTTGGCGCAGCAGGTCCAGCGGCGGCGCCTTGGCGTCCAGCGTGTCCAGGAAGGCCCGCGCCCGGTTCATCACCTTGACCATCGCAGCAGCGGCCAGGTCTTCCTTGCTCGGGAAGTGCTTGTAGAGGCTGGCCTTGGCAATGCCCACTTCGGCAGCGACCTCGTCCACCGTCATCGCCTCAAAACCTTTTTCGGCCAACAGCCGGTTCACCACCGAGACGATGGCGTCCTCGCGCGCCAGATGCATCTGTTCGCGAAAACTGCGCTTGGGGGAAGAAC
>CAMLQP010000402.1 GCA_946482115.1 uncultured Comamonadaceae bacterium | reverse complement strand
CCCAGCCCTGCGCGTCCACCCAGGCCTGCAGCTCTTCGCTGCGCCGGGCCACCAGGGCCAGCCGGTAACCGGCGCGGGCACAGCGCAAGGCAAGCGCCTGACCGATACCGCTGGAAGCGCCGGTGATGAAGGCCAGCGGCGCGCTGGTGCCTGGCACGCTGCTCATGGGCGGGGGGCGAACAAGGCGCGCACGTGGCCCGTGAGCACCGCCACACGGGCGTCGCCCGCATAGTCGAGGTTGTCGGCCGTGATCTGGTCCTGATCGCGCACCAGCAGCACGGGCTGGTCGGACATGATGTGCTCCGGCTCGGTGCTCACCCGCAGGTACTCGCCGTGAAATTCCAGCCGCGGCAACGGTTCCCCGTTGACGCCTTTGCCGGCCTGACGGACCACGGCGGCGTTGCCCTCCAGCACAAACACCGTGCCCTCGTCGTTGCTGGTGATCTGCCGGGCCGTGGCGGTGGAGAGCTGGCGCTGCTGCCCGAAGGAGCGCACGCGGGCGGCATCCACCACCAGGGTCCCGACGTCGGGATGGTGCCGCGCCGCCGTGCCGTACAGCTCGGTCTTCAGTGTCCCGCTCGGCTCGAACACCTTGACCGAGAAGCGCTGCATGAAGTAATCAGGCTCATGAGTCACCTCGGGCTTGGGCCCGGGCTCTTCGGGGATCGGGGTCGCCCGCAACAGCCAGTACGAGGCCAGCGCCAGCAGCATCATGAGCAGCACGGGCAGGTAGATGGACATCCGGTCCCACCAGCGAGAGAAGCTGTGGCGGCCAGAAGAGGCCCCCGGCAGGGTTGCGGTGTTCATCGCGCCGCCGCCTCCAGCTCCACCGCATAGGCGCCCCGCGCCACCAGCAGCAGGTCGCACAGCTCGCGCACGGCCCCGGCACCGGGCAGGCGCTGCGTCACATGATGGGCCAGCGCCAGCACCTCGGGATGGGCGGTCGGCGGGACGCAGGCGAAGGCCACACGGCGCAGCATGGGCAGGTCCGGCCAGTCGTCCCCCATGGCGGCAGCGGCCGACCAGTCCAGGCCCAGTTCGGCCAGGATGGCCTCGGCGGCGGGGCGCTTGTCCTCGGTGCCAAAGCGGGTGTGGCGCACGCCCAGGGCGGACAACCGGGCCCGTAGCGCCAGGGAGTCGCGGCCGCTGACCACGGCAGGCGTGATGCCCGCGCGCTGCAGCAGCTTGATGCCGTGGCCATCGAGCGTGTGAAAGCGCTTGAGCGCTTCGCCCGACTCGCCGAAATACAGGCCGCCGTCGGTGAGCACCCCGTCGACATCGAAGAACACCACGCGCACCGGCTGCGCCCGCAGCAGCAGTTCGGGATCGAAGTTCAGCACGGGGCGCAGGGGCGGCAGGTTCACGGACATCCGGCAATCCTAACGGGTGGTCGGCTCAGATGACTTTCGCCCGCATCAGGTCGTTGCTGTTGAGGGCGCCCACCAGGGCGCCGGTGTCGTCGACCACCAGCACGCTGGTGATGCGACTGGCTTCCATCAGGTCGGCCGCTTCGACCGCCAGCGCATCGGCACGCACGGTGCGCGGGTTCGGATGCATCACGTCCCCGGCGCTCAACGCCCGCAGGTCGGTGCTGTTGCCGGTGCGCTCGATGACCCGCCGCAGGTCGCCGTCGGTGAAGATGCCCAGCACCTGCCCGGCCCCGTCGACCACGGCGCTCATGCCCAGCCCCTTGGCGCTCATCTCGCGCATCAGGCCCATCAGCGGCACATCAAGGGTCACACGCGGCACGTCGTCGCCGCTGCGCATCACGTCGCTGACATGGGTCAGCAGCTTGCGCCCCAGCGATCCGCCCGGGTGGGAACGGGCGAAGTCGTCGGCCTTGAAGCCCCGGGCGTTCAGCAGCGCCACCGCGAGCGCGTCGCCCAGCGCCAGCTGTGCGGTGGTGCTGGCCGTGGGCGCGAGGTTGTGCGGACAGGCCTCGCGCGCGACCGCGGTGTCCAGCACCACATCGGCGTGGCGGGCCAGGGTCGAATCCGGCCGGCCGGTGAAGGCGACCAAGGGCACACCCATGCGCTTGATCAGCGGCAGGATGGCCGACAGCTCGTCGCTCTCGCCGCTGTTGCTGATGCCCAGCACCACGTCGGCGGGCGTGATCATGCCCAGGTCGCCGTGGCTGGCTTCGGCCGGGTGCACGAACATGGCGGGCGTGCCGGTCGAGGCCAGGGTGGCGGCGAGCTTGCGGCCGATGTGGCCGCTCTTGCCCATGCCGGTGACCACCACGCGGCCCGTGCAGGCCAGCAGGCAGCGCACCGCATCGGCGAATCGCTCGTCGAGCCGGCCGGCCAGCGCCGTCACCGCCTCGGCCTCGATCTGAAGGGTCTCGCGCGCCATCGCCAGCAGGCGCGTGGCTTCTAGGGAAAGGGCCGTGCTCATGGGCGGATTATCGCGTGGGGCACCCATTACCATCAGGGCGCATGAATTCCCTGGACATCACCCTGCTGTACCTGCTGGCGGCCGTGCTGGGCGTGGTCGGCTGCCGCATGCTGCGGCTGCCGCCCATGCTGGGCTACCTGGTGGTCGGCGTGGTGATCGGGCCGAATGCGCTGGCGCTGGCCCAGAACTCGCAGGGCCTGCGCTACCTGGCCGAGTTCGGCGTGGTGTTCCTGATGTTCGTGATCGGGCTGG
>CAMLQP010000401.1 GCA_946482115.1 uncultured Comamonadaceae bacterium | reverse complement strand
GCGGCGTCCTTGTACATCTGGCTGGTGCCGATGACCTGGTGGTTGCCCGCCTTGAGGTTGAAGTAGCAGCGGCCGTCGCTCGCGTCCTTGCGCTCGTAGCGCGCCTCCTGCGGGCTGTTGGTCTGGACGGACTTGATGCCGTTCTCGGCCGACGCCAGGGTGTCGTACTGCTCGCTGCGCAGGATCACCTCGCCGTTGCCAGCCTTCAGGACGAAGGAAAACGTGCCTTTGTCGTTCGACGAGAGTTCGTACCAGCCTGCCATGTCAGCTCCTTGAGGTGGGTGAGAAGAGGGAATGTGCCGAAGCGGGGCCATCGTAGGCCGTTGCTGCCCCGGCGTGAAGGCGGCTTCGGCGTCGGCGTGACATGCGTCCGCCGGTTGTGGCGACCGGTGGTCATTGACAGGACGTTCGCAACAGCCTAACTTAACCACATGGTTAAATACGAAGCCGAACTCGACGCCGTCTTCACCGCGCTGGCCCACCCGGCCCGGCGCGCCATGCTGGCGCGGCTGGGGCAGGGCGAGGCGACGGTGGGGCAGCTGGCCGAGCCGCTGGACATGTCGCTGCCGGCGGTCACCAAGCACCTGAAGGTGCTGGAACGCGCGCAGCTGATCCACCGGGGGCGAAACGCGCAGTGGCGGCCCTGCCGCCTGAAGGCGGCGCCGCTGAAGGCCGCCTCGGACTGGATCGAGGAACAGCGCCAGGTCGGGGAGGCCCGCCTGGATCGGCTGGAGGACTACCTGCACACCATGGAACCCGAGAAAGGACCCGAGCATGAATGACATCGAGAAGCGCACCGTGCTGCTCTCGCGCGAACTGCCCTTTGCCCGCGAGCGGATCTGGACCGCCATGACCCACCCCGACCACGTCAACCGCTGGTGGGGGCCGGACGGCTTCCGCAACGAGGACGTGGTGATGGACTTCCGCGTCGGCGGGCTGTGGAGTTACACCATGGTCGGCCCGGACGGCACGCGCTATCCCAACCGTGTCTGGTTCAAGGAGATCACGCCGCCCGCGCGCATGGTGTTCGACCACGGCGACGACCAGCGCGTGTGGTTCGAGACCACGGTCACGCTGGACACGACGGACACGGGCACGCGCGTCACCATCCGGCAGGTGTTTCCCACGCAGGCCGAGCGCGACGAGGTGGTCGAGAAGTACGGCGCCATCGAAGGCGGCCAGCAGCACCTGGCCAAGTTGGAGGCCTACGTGCGGGCGCACCTGGCCTGAAGTCCGGGGCGCGTCAGGCGCGTTCGTCGAACAGGGTGCCGAGCATGTCCTGCTCGGTCTTCACCACCTGCAGGTTGGCGGCGAAGCTGTAGAGCGCCATCTTGCCGCCGACCAGGTCCTCGGCGAGATGGCCCAGGTCGCCACCTTCTGCGGCGGCCTGCGCTTCGCGCTCGACGCGCGCCGTCACGCCACCCGATTCGGGGTTGGCCGTTTGCACGACCTGCTGGCGCTGGAAGCCGGGTGTCTGGGCGTTGGCGATGTTGTGCGCGCCCACGTCCAGCCGCAGCTGCGCGGCGCGCATGCCGCTCAGGCCGATGGCAGAGGCAGACGATCCGATGGGCGAAGTCATGGTGTGGGTCCGGTTTGGCCGGGCGCAATGGCCCAAGGGAGCTATCGGCGGCTGGCGCGAAAACTGTAGGCCCGCACAGGACGGTGTCCGTCAGCGGGCTTGGTCATACCGCCCCTGCACGGACGCCAGCTCGTCGAGGATCCGCTGCCGCAGGGCCGCTGGTGCCAGCACCTCGACCTCGCCGCCATAGGACAGCAGACGCCGGGCACCCTGCTCGATCGATTCGACGGGCAGGTGCACTGTGGTCCAGCCCGGTCGTGGTGCCGTCCCGGCCGGCACCGCGCCTGGCACAAAGGGGAGGCGCTCGTTGCGCAGCCAGCCCAGGGCCCGTGGCGAGACGCTGACCACCGCCTGCAGCTGCCGCAGACCGGTCTCGAAGCGGTCGATCGAGGCTTGCCAGTGTGTCGCCAGATCGAACTGGCGAGGGCGACGGAACCGGGTGGGCAGCGGCCGCAGGGACTGCACCGCTGAAATCCGGTAGGTGCGGACCGCATCCTGCCCAGAGGTGCGCGCAGCCAGGTACCAGGTGCCTGCTTTCATCACGAGCCCCAGTGGCTCCAGTTCGCGCTCAACCGTGCCACGCCAGCTTTCGTAGCGCACCGCGACACGGCGCGAATGCCAGACCGCGTCGGCCAGGCCACGCAGGTGCTCGGGCGTCTCGCTGCTGCGGTACCAGTCCACCGGATCGATGTGCAGCCGCGCGCCCACGCGTTCGGCCTGCTGCCGCCATTCGGCCGGCAAGGACGCGACCATCTTCAAGCGTGCAGAAGTGGCTGCCGCACCCAGACCCAGATCGGTGGCGGCGGCCGGCAGCCCCGCCAGCAGCAGCGCCTGCGACTCCGGTTCGGTGAGGCCGGTGAGCGTGGTGCTCCAGCCCTCGCGCAGCTGGAACCCGCCCGTGCGCCCCGGCTCGCCCCATACCGGCACCCCGGCGGCCGAGAGCTGGTCGATGTCGCGCAGGATGGTGCGGGTGGACACCTCCAGCGTGCGCGCCAGTGCGGGCGCGGTCAGCCGCCCGTGCGACTGCAGCAGCATGAGGATCGAAAGCAGTCGGCTGGCTTGCATGGTG
>CAMLQP010000400.1 GCA_946482115.1 uncultured Comamonadaceae bacterium | reverse complement strand
GCCGGCGCCACCGAGGTGGTGCCCGAAGCCATCGAGGCCAGCCTGATGCTGGCCAGCCATGCGCTGGCGCTAGTGGGCGTGCCCATGCGGCGCGTGATCCGCCAGGTCCAGAACCAGCGCGATGCGCGCTACGGCTTGCTGCGGGGCTATTTCCACGGCGCCGACGACGACAGCGCCGAGGACCGCGACCAGGAGCGCCTGGCCACGGTCTCATTGCCCGCCGGTTCGCGCCTGCAGGGGCGCCGGCTGGACGACCTGGCGCTGCACGCCGTGGGGGTGCGCCTGATCAGCCTGCGCCGCGCGAGCGGGCGCATGGCGGCCGTGGACGGAGCCCTGGAGCTGCAGGGCGGCGACACCCTGGTCCTCAGCGGCAAGCACACCGCGCTGGCGCTGGCCGAAGAGGCCCTGCTGGCCGGGCGTTAATCCCCGTCTGGCGCTGGGTTATTGAACTGAAAGGTTCACAAATATACCAAACGGTCACTAAGCTCCGGCCTTTCAACCCGACCGGAGACCCTGACGATGGACCGACGCCGTTTTCTGGGGGCTGGCTTTGCCGGCGCCACCGCTCTCACCTTTTCTTCCGTGTGGTCGCAGAACACGCCGAACCTCGGCGCCCCGACCTTGCCCGCACCCGGATTCCGCCGCATGAAAGTGGGCGCGGTGGAAGTGATCGCGCTCAACGACGGCGCGGCGCGCCGCCCGCTGGGTGAAGAGTTCGTGCGCAACGCGCCGCTGGAGCAGGTCAAGGCGCTGCTGGCTTCACAAAGCCTGCCCACCGATTACGTGGACATCCCGTTCACGCCCTTCCTGGTGGTGAGCGGCAGCAACCGCTACCTGTTCGATGCCGGTTTTGCCGACAACGGCCCGCCCACCGCCGGCCGCCTTCGCGACAACCTGGCCGCCGCCGGCTTCAAACCCGAAGACATCAACCACGTGGTCATCAGCCACTACCACGGCGACCACATCGCCGGCCTGCGCGCCAAGGACGGCTCGCTGGTCTACCCCAATGCCCGCGTGCACGTGCCGGCGCCCGAACACGACTTCTGGTTCGACGACGCGAAGATGAACGCCGCACCGCCCGCCGCGCGCGGCGGCTTCGAGATGGCGCGCCGCGTGATCGGAGGCCTGCCGGCCGATCGGCTGGTGAAGTTCACGCCCGGTGCCGAGATCGCACCCGGTATCACGTCCTCAGCGGCCTTCGGTCACACGCCCGGCATGAGCGTGTTCACCGTGGCGTCCGAAGGCCAGCGGTTTGTCTATGTGGCCGACGTGACCAACGTGCCCTCGCTGTTCGCCCGCAGCCCCGACTGGGCCGTGGCCTTCGACATGGACGCGGAGATGGCGCGCCAGACCCGCCGGCGCATCTTCGACATGCTGGTCAAGGACAAGACCCTGGCCGGCGGCTACCACTTCCCGTTTCCGGCCTTCGGCACGCTCGAAGCCTCGGGCAACGGTTACCAGTTCAAACCCGTCGTTTGAGCGGGTCCAGTCGGGGATGCCGCCGATCTGGCTTTGCCAGTCGGCTGGCATCGCGCCCTGGGGGGTGACGCCGCAGGCGGCGCGGGGAGAGTTCAGTTGTCCAGAGAGGACAGGAACTGCCGCAGCTCCGGCGTCTGCGGGCTGCCGAACAGCTGATCGGGCGGCCCCATCTCGTGCACCTTGCCCTGGTGCATGAAGATCACGCGGTCGGCCACCTTGCGCGCGAAGCCCATCTCGTGCGTGACCATCAGCAGCGTCATGCCCTCCTGTGCCAGGCTTTCCACCACGCGCAGCACCTCGCCCACCAGTTCGGGGTCCAGCGCGCTGGTGATCTCGTCGCACAGCAGCACGGCCGGCTCCATGGCCAGCGCGCGGGCAATCGCCACCCGCTGCTGCTGGCCGCCCGAGAGCTGATCGGGCATGGCATCGAACTTCTCGGCCAGGCCCACGCGCAGCAGCAGCCGGCGTGCCTGTTCGCCGGCGTCCACCTTGTCGGTGTGCTTCACCAGCGTGGGCGCCAGCATGATGTTGCGGCCCACCGAGAGGTGCGGGAACAGGTTGAAACTCTGGAAGATCATGCCCACGCGCTGGCGCAGCGCGCGCATGGCCATGGCGCTCTCGTGCAGCAGCGGTTTGCCGTCCACGGTGAGCGCGCCGTCCTGGAAGGTCTCCAGCCCGTTGATGCAGCGCAGCAGCGTGCTTTTGCCCGAGCCGCTCTTGCCGATGATGGCGATCACCTCGCCGCGCTGCACTTGCAGATCGATGCCCTTGAGCACCTCGTTGGCGCCGTAGGACTTGCGCAGCGCCGTGATGTTGACGATGGGGGCGGTGGCTTCAACGGCGGTTGACATGGACTTGCCTCTCGAGGAACTGGGCGTACAGACTGACCGGGTAGCACAGCGCGAAATACATCAGCGCCACGCAGGCGAACACGGTGAAGGGGGCATAGGTCACGTTGGAGATCATGTTGCCGGCGCGCGTGAGCTCCACGAAACCTATGACCGAGGCCAGCGCCGTGCCCTTGACCACCTGCACCAGGAAACCCACGGTGGGCGGTATGGCGATGCGCAGCGCCTGCGGCAGGATGACGTGGCGCAGCTGCTCGCCAAATGTCAGCGCCAGGCTCTGGCTGGCCTCCCACTGGCCCCTGGGGATGGCTTCCACGCAGCCGCGCCAGAT
>CAMLQP010000399.1 GCA_946482115.1 uncultured Comamonadaceae bacterium | reverse complement strand
ATGCTGGCGCTGTGGGAGCGCGACGGCGAAACCGTCTCGGCACTCGGCGAACGCCTGCACCTCGATTCGGGCACCCTGACCCCGCTGCTCAAACGCCTGGAGGCGGCCGACCTGGTCACGCGCCTGCGGGACACCGCCGACGAACGCCGTGTGCTGATCCGCCTGACCCCCGCCGGCCGGCGGCTCAAGGCCCGGGCGGCCCGCCTGCCCGCCTGCGTGATGCAGGCCGCTCAGTGCAACCTCGATGAGGTCACCGCCCTGACCCGGCAGATCCAGACGTTGCGCGACCGGCTCAGCGCCTGACACCCTTTACCCACCCGCTTGCTCCGCAAGCTTTTCATGAAAGACCCGACCATGGCCTCTCTCGACAAAGTCCTCTACACCGCCCGCACCCACACCACCGGCGGCCGCGATGGCGCCTCGCGCTCCGACGACGGCCGGCTGGACGTCAAGCACACGCCGCCCGGCGCTCCCGGCAACGGCACCAACCCCGAGCAGCTGTTTGCGGCCGGCTATTCCGCCTGTTTCATCGGTGCCATCAAGGCCGTGGCCGGCAAGATGAAGCTGACCGTGCCGGCCGATGTGGCGGTGGACGCCGAGGTGGACCTGGGCCCCGTGGGCCAGGCCTATGGCATCGCGGCGCGCCTGACGGTGCACCTGCCGGGCATGGACCGCGCGCAGGCCCAAGCCCTGGTCGATGCCGCCCACCAGGTCTGCCCGTACTCGAACGCGACCCGCGGCAACATCGACGTGACCCTCACACTGGCCTGATCAACCGCGCTTCTGTATCGTTCCGGCCAGGTGCCGCTCGCGGAAGCGGCGCATGGCCCGGAACAGCACCGGCGGCATGTAATCCTGCGACACGCGCCAGCGCAGGCCACCGATGCGCTCGTTCGGGCGCTCGGCGAAGATGGTCGTGTGCGCACCGTTCTTCTCTTCGTCGGGCCGCCCGTTCGTGTAATAGAACAGCGCCAGCGACTTGCGCGAGTCGCCTTCCGGGCAGGTCAGCGGGTCCGGATGGCCGTGGAAGGTGTTGCTGGTCGGCGAGAAGATCGCCAGGCGGTTGAACACCGGCAGGATCTTGGCGCCGCAGAACGTCACCTCGCGGTCCCACAGCTCCAGGCTGCCGCCGTACTCTTCCTTCCAGTTCTTGTTCATGTAGAAGATGACGTTGATCCGGCGGTCCAGGAAGTTCTGGTCGTGCTTGTTGAAGTCGGCGTGCAGCTTGAGCAGGCCGCCGCGCGGCGTCTGGTGCAGACCGCCGCCCCGCATCGAGGGGTCGGCAATCATGTTGTCGATGCCCGTGACCTTTTCGAGAAAACGCAGGAACGGCGCCGAGTTGAACTGGTAGAGCATCTGGCGCGTCACCGGGCCGAACTTGGTCTCGTCCACACACACCAGCTTGCGCTCGGCCGGGCGGTTGTAGTTGTGCCACTCGATGTCCTGCGCCTTGGGGAACTCCTGCCACATCGCCTCGGCGATGTCCTCCGGCAGGAAGTTGTCGAACGCCATGTGGTTGAACGGCGTGCCGAGCTTGTACTTGGCCTCGCCCTCGATGGCGAGTTGTTCGTAGCGGGGATCGTCGAAGACGAAACGGTTGGACAGGTCGGGGCGGGACACTGAAAACTCCTGAGGATGTCGGGACGGCGGTCCCATGAAACATCCCGCCAGTGACCGGCGCCCTCTCAGGAGGTGGCGGCAGGCGTCTGGTGCGGTTGCAGGCGGCGTCCGAGCACGCCGAGCAACACGGTCAGGGCATCTCCGAGCAGGGTGGTCAGGCGCATGCTCACAGCCAGTCCGGCGGCCACCGCAGCTCCAGTCAACGGAGTGAAGAGCACGACCATCATCGCCTCGCGCACCCCCAGACCGCCGGGAGAACCTGGCACCACATAGCCCACCACCCAGGCGCTGCTGTAAAGCAGCGCGATGCTGAACCAGTCAATGTCGGGACTTGCGAATAAGTATTCCGCCTGCAATTTCACTACATAGCCCTGCTGCATGAAGTTGATCAAGATCAACAGGGACACGAACAGCGCGGTGCGCAGTTGCGGCAGGCGCAACAGCCGGCCGCCGCCAATCTTCATGCTCAGCCTGGGCAGCAGGGTGTTGAGCACCTTGATGCCCAGCCAGGGCGCCACCAGGGCCAGCGGCAGGATCCAGACCAGCTTGGACGCGAAGGCGGGGGCCGCGCCGCCGGCGTTGTGCAGGTCCCAAAGCACCACCGTGCCCAGCAGGGCGAGCGAGCAGCTGATCACCAGGTTCCAGATGCCCTCGAACACCGCCGTGCCCACCGCGACACCCACGGGAATGCCGGTGGACTTGGCCAGCACGCCGCGGCCGATGAACTGACCCACATTGCCCGGCAGGTACTTGCCCAGCTGGGAAATGAAGAACACCTGCACCGCCAGCCGCGTGGGCACGCGGTGGCCCTGGTCGGACATCAGCAGGCGCCACACGTGGGTGCCGAAGAAGTGGGTCACGACCACGCTCACCATGCTGAGCAGGCCGATGGCCACGGTGGCCAAGTTGAGGGGTATCGGCGGCAGCTTCTCCATGTGGATCATGAAGGCGCGCACGAAGAAGACGATCGACGCCACGACGGCCGCATACATCAGCCACTTGAAAACGGTCTTGGCGTATTTCATGGAAACCCGTGGGAAACAAA
>CAMLQP010000398.1 GCA_946482115.1 uncultured Comamonadaceae bacterium | reverse complement strand
GCTGGTGCTCCAGCTCGCGCGCGGTGTAGAGCGGGTTGACGTTGACCACCACGAAACCAGCGCGCAGGATGGCCGCCACCGCGACCGGGTACTGCGGCACGTTGGGCATCATGATGGCGACGCGATCACCCTTGACCAGGCCCAGGCCCTGCAGGTAGGCCGCGAACGCCGCCGACAGGCTGTCGGTCTGGCCGTAGGTGACATCCTTGCCCATGAAGCTGTAAGCCACGCGGCTAGCGTACTTCTGGAAGCTCTCCTCCATCAGCGCCACCAGCGAGGCGTACTGGGTGGGATCGATGTCGGCCGGCACGCCTTGGGGATAGGCACCGAGCCAAGGGCGGTCTTGGGTTGCAGAAGCCATGAAGTCTCCGTTGTGATCTGGAACAGTGCGCACCGGCCAGCCCAGCTCCCGCCGGCAGGTACGGACCCGGGCCCATTGTTGCGCAAGGGCAAAAGACGGCATTGTGCCTTGCACCAAACTGACGCCCGCTCGTGTTTTTCCCTGAGCGGAATTAGAGTGCCCTCTTGACAATTTGATAACAATGCCGCCCCAATCGGCCCTGCCGCAAGCGTCCTCCGGGACGGACTGGCCCAGAACAACGCACCGAAAAGCCGCCGCATGACCACCGAAGCCCCCCCCGCACTGCACGCGCAACTCCTCAACCAGACCCTCAAGGACATCTTCGGCACGGTGGACCAGGCAGCCCTGGACCAGATCCGGCCGCGCATGACCACGCACGACATCCCGAGCGGCACGGTGCTGATGCGCCAGGGCGACCCCTCCGACGCGATGTACATCGTGCTCTCGGGCCGGCTGCGCGCCACGCTGCGCCAGGAAGACGGCAGCTCGGTCATCCTCGGCGAAATCGGCCGTGGCGAGCCGATCGGTGAAATGGGCGTCATCAGCGCGGCGCCGCGGGGCGCCACCGTCACCGCCCTGCGCGACAGCGTGCTGATGCGGCTGAGCGCGGCCGATTTCACCGAGCTGCTACAGAAGTCCCCGGCCTTCGCGCTGCCGCTGGCACGCAAGCTGATCGAGCGCATGTCGCGCCACACCAGCCTGAGTGGGCCGAGAAAACATGTGGTCAACATCTGCGTCGTGCCCCTGGATCCGGCGCTCGACGCCCTGGCGCTTGGCGCCCGGCTGCGCGACACCATCGCCCAGCAGCTGGCCCGGGCGCGCGAGGCCGCGCAGCCGGGGGACATGCCCATCGCGCTGGTGACGCGCCAGTCGGCCAACGAGGCGCTCGGTGCCGACATCGCCGACGTCGACGCGCCCCACTCCCCCGAGCAGACCCGGCTGGCCGACTGGCTCGACGACCAGGAGAACCACCACACCATGCAGGTTTTCGTGGCCGATGCGGCCAACACCGGCTGGACCCGCCGCTGCCTGCGCCATGCCGACCACATACTGCTGGCAGCGCCGGCCGATGCCGACCCGGGCCTGCGCCCCCTGGAACGCGAGCTGCTGGCGGGCGACCAGCCAACGGTGGCGGCAATGCAGAGCCTGTGGCTGCTGCACCCGGACGACCGGCGCATGCCCTCCAACACCGCGGGCTGGCTGCGCGCGCGCCCCCACATCCCGCTGGAAGGACTGTCCCACTTCCATACCCGCCGCCAGCATGGCGGCGACTGGGCCCGTCTGGCGCGCATACTGGCGGGACAGGCCACCGGCGTGGTGTTCGCGGGCGGCGGCGCGCGCGGCTTCTCGCACCTGGGGGTGATGAAGGTGCTGGAAGAGAACGGCATCGAATGGGACATGGCCGGCGGCACCAGCATGGGGTCCGCCATGGCCGCCTACGCGGCCATGGACATACCGAGCCAGGAGGCGATCCGCCTGGCCGGCAAGGCCTTCTCGGCCAATCCGACCAGCGACCTGAACTGGATCCCGCTGATGTCGGTGGTGCGCGGTCAGCGCCTGGCCCAGGTGGTCCGCCAGGCGCTGCGCGAAGCGGCCGGCACCGAGAACCTGCAGATCGAAGACCTCTGGAAACCCTATTTCTGCGTCGCCTCCAACTACTCGCGCGCCGAAATGCAGGTACTGCGCACCGGCGACATGGCCCGCTGCATCATGGCCAGCGTGTCCATACCGGCCGCGCTGCCGCCGGTATTGATGAACGGCGACCTGCTGACCGACGGCGGTACCTTCAACAACTACCCCGTTGACATCATGCGGGCCTCGGGTGCGGCCCGCGTCATCGGCGTCGACCTGGGCCGCAACAAACACCGCCCGCTGCCCTACCAGGAGCTGCCGTCGCCGGCGGCGCTGTTCGTGGACCGCTTCTTCCGCTCACGCCGCCGCCGCCGCTACAAGGGCCTGCCCAGCCTCGCCACCATCGTGTTCAACGTGGCCGCGATGTCGAGCCAGACCCACGAACGCCGCATGCGCGAGCACGCCGACCTGGCGTTCACGCCCGATGTCTCGCGCGTGGGCATGCTGCAATGGCGCGCGTTCAAGCGGGTCGTCGCCATCGGCGAACACCACGCGCGCGAGCGCCTGTCCGAGGACGCCGGTGTGTTCCGGCCCGAGTGGTTCGAGTCGCAGCACACGCGGCAGTGAAAAAAACCGGGCGATGCCCGGTTTTTTTCATTGCACAGGAAGGATCCAGCTCACTCCACGGCCTTGACCATGTCCTCGACGACCTTCTTGGCGTCGCCGAACACC
>CAMLQP010000397.1 GCA_946482115.1 uncultured Comamonadaceae bacterium | reverse complement strand
GGTCAGCGGCATCGCGCTGCATCTGCTGCGAACCGGCTACAAGATCCGACACTGAACATGAACGCCGACCAACTGCGCGCACTCATCGCGGCGGGCCTGCGCTGTGACCACATCGAGGTCACCGGCGACGGCCGGCACTGGGCCGCCACCATCGTCTCGCCCGAATTCGAGGGCCAGCGCGCGATCCAGCGCCACCAGCGCGTCTATGCCACGCTGGGCAACCGCATGCACACCGACGAGGTGCACGCGCTGTCGATGAAGACCCTCACGCCCGCCGAATGGGCCCAACTGCCAGGAGGCCGATGATGGACCGTTTGCTGGTGCGCGGCGGACGCGAACTGCGCGGCGAGATCCGCATCTCCGGCGCCAAGAACGCCGCCCTGCCCGAACTCTGCGCGGCGCTGCTGACGGCCGAGCCGGTGACGCTGCACAACGTGCCGCAGCTGCAGGACGTGAGCACCATGCTCAAGCTGGTGCGCAACATGGGCGTGGGCGCCGAGCGCGATGGTGAAACCGTGCGCCTCGACGCCGGCGCGCTCGACAAGCCCGAGGCGCCCTACGAGCTGGTCAAGACCATGCGCGCTTCCATCCTCGCGCTGGGCCCGCTGCTGGCGCGGTTCGGCCGCGCGCGCGTGTCGCTGCCCGGCGGCTGCGCCATCGGCTCGCGGCCGGTGGACCAGCACATCAAGGGCCTGCAGGCCATGGGCGCGCTGATCGAGGTCGAACACGGCTACATCGAGGCCCGCCTGCCCGAGGGCCGCACGCGGCTGCTGGGCGCGCGCATCTCCACCGACATGGTGACCGTGACCGGCACCGAGAACCTCATGATGGCCGCCGTGCTGGCCGAGGGTGAAACCGTGCTGGAGAACGCCGCGCAGGAGCCCGAGATCCCCGATCTGGCCGAGATGCTCATCAAGATGGGCGCGCGCATCGAAGGCCACGGCACCCACCGCATCGTCATCCAGGGCGTGGAGCGCCTGCGCGGCTGCGAGCACACCGTGGTGGCCGACCGCATCGAGACCGGCACCTTCCTGTGCGCGGTCGCCGCGGCCGGCGGCGACGCCCGCCTGTTGCACGCCCGCGCCGACCACCTCGACGCCGTGATCGACAAGCTGCGCGACGCCGGCGTGACGGTGGAGCCGTTCGACGGCGGCATCCGCGTGGCCTCGCCGGGCGCGGCACGGCTCAAGGCCCAGACCTTCCGCACCACCGAATACCCGGGGTTCCCGACCGACATGCAGGCGCAGTTCATGACGCTCAACGTCGCCGCCCAGGGGGCCAGCCGCGTGACCGAAACCATCTTCGAGAACCGCTTCATGCACGTGCAGGAGCTGCAGCGCCTGGGCGCGCACATCCAGGCCGAAGGCAAGGTGGCGCTGATCGAAGGCCTGGCCGGCGAGGGCAAGCGCCTGTCGGGCGCGACCGTGATGGCGACCGACCTGCGCGCGTCGGCCAGCCTGGTGATCGCCGGCCTGGTGGCCGAAGGCGAGACCGTGGTGGACCGCATCTACCACCTGGACCGGGGCTACGACCGCATGGAGCTCAAGCTGCGCGCGCTGGGCGCCGACATCGAAAGAGCCCCGGCATGAGCACCGGCACTGTCACCCTCGCGCTGTCCAAGGGGCGCATCTTCGAGGAAACGCTGCCGCTGCTGCGTGCGGCCGGCATCGAGGTGCTGGAAGACCCCGAGAAGTCGCGCAAGCTCATCCTGCCCACCAGCCGCCCCGAGGTGCGCGTGGTGCTGGTGCGCGCCTCCGACGTGCCCACCTATGTGCAGTACGGCGGCGCCGACCTGGGCGTGTGCGGCAAGGACACGCTGCTGGAGCACGAGGCCGGCGGGGGTCGGCTCTACCAGCCGCTGGACCTCAACATCGCCAAATGCCGCATGAGCGTGGCGGTGCGGGCCGATTTCGACTACGCCAGCGCCGTGCGCCAGGGCTCGCGCCTGACCGTGGCGACCAAGTACACCGCCATCGCGCGCGAGTTCTTCTCGGCCAAGGGCGTGCACGTGGACCTGATCAAGCTCTACGGCAGCATGGAACTGGCGCCGCTGACCGGGCTGGCCGACGCCATCGTGGATCTGGTGTCCACCGGCAACACGCTCAAGGCCAACCACCTGGTCGAGGTCGAGCGCATCATGGACATCAGCTCGCGCCTGGTCGTCAACCAGGCGGCGCTCAAGCTCAAGCGCGCCGCCATAAAGCCCATCATCGATGCCTTCGCCGGGGCTACGCCGGCTGCCTGAGAGTTCCCCATGTCCGCCCAGCCCACCCGCCTGTCCACCGCCCAAGCCGACTTCGATGCCCGCTTGAAGGCGCTGCAGCACTGGTCGGCGGACACCGACGCGGCCATCGAGCGGCGCGTGGCCGACATCCTGGCCG
Source organism: uncultured Comamonadaceae bacterium (assembly GCA_946482115.1). The sequence goes on along the minus strand of CAMLQP010000397.1, from coordinate 285 downwards.
ACGTGCGGGCGCGCGGCGACGCGGCGGTGCTCGAGTACACCGCCCGCTTCGACGGCCTGCAGGTGCAGGGCATGGCCGAACTGGAGCTGACGCAGGCCGACTTCAAGGCCGCCTTTGACTGCCTGCCCGCCGCCCAGCGCGAGGCCCTGCAGGAGGCGGCCCGGCGCGTGCGGGCCTACCACGAGGCGCAGAAGAAGGCCACCGGCGAGAGCTGGAGCTACCGCGACGCCGACGGCACGCTGCTGGGCCAGAAGGTCACGCCGCTGGACCGCGTGGGCATCTACG
>CAMLQP010000396.1 GCA_946482115.1 uncultured Comamonadaceae bacterium | reverse complement strand
CCTTGACCTTGACACGCTTGCCCGACTCCAGCTCCACCTGCAGCGAGCTTTCGGCCTCGGACATCACGCGGCCGGTCAGGAATTTTCCGGCCTCTTCAAACAGTACAAACAAGGGGGGCTTTCTTGAGGGAAATCTGGGGTGAGTTTACCGGGCGGGGCCTTGCGGGATCGGGGCAGCCCCGCTCTGACACCAGGGTGGCGCACCACCGGTTGCGTGCCCAGGTGTGTGCTGCCCTCGGGCGTGGGGTGGATGGCTCCGTTCGTGTCCCCCGCCGCTGCGCGGCTCCTCCTTGACCTCACTGCGCCATCCACCCCACGCCGGAGGGCCCGTCCAGCTGAGTGAACACCAACTTAAGGTGGAACCGCCACGTTGCGCCCGTGCTCCAGACGTATCAGGTACAACCCGCTGGCCATGATGATCGCCGCGCCGGCCATCGTATGGGCCGTCGGCAGCGTCTGCCACAGCACCCAGTCCAGCCCCAGCCCCCAGGCCAGAGCGCTGTACTCGAACGGCGCGACCGCCGAGGCCTGGCCGTGGCGGAAGGCCTCGGTGATGGCCAGCTGCCCCAGGAAACCCGTGGCGGCCAGCGCCAGCAGCAGGCCCAGGTGTTCATCGCGCACCGGCACCCAGCCGGGCAGCGCCAGCACGCCGGCCCCCACGGCCATCATGGCCGTGCTCCAGAACACCAGGCTGGCGCTGGAGTCGGTGCGCGAGAGCAGGCGCCCCGCGATGGCCGAGACCGCGTAACACGCCGCCGCGGCCAGCACCGCCAGCGCGCCCCAGGTGAAAAAAGCCTCGGCGCTGGGACGCAGCGCCACCACCACGCCCAGCATGCCCACGCCGATCGCCACCCAGTGCACCGGCCGCACCCTCTCCTTGAGCACCGGCACCGACAGCGCCGTGATCAGCAGCGGCGCGATGAAGAACAGCGTATAGGCCTCGGCCAGTGGCAGATCGCGCAGGCCGTAGGTGAACATGGTGAGCATGAAGATGCCGATCGCGCCGCGCAGCAGGTGCAGCGGCCAGCGCACTTTCAGCAGCGTGTGCCCCTCGCCGCGCCAGGCCACAAACACCACCACCAGCGGCAGCGCGCACAGGCCGCGCAGCGCCGCCACCTGCATGGCCGGGTAGGCGCCGGCCAGCAGCTTGAGCACCGTGTCCATCAGGGAGAAGAACCCCACCGCGAGCAGCATGGCGACGATGCTGCGCAGGTTGCCGGACACCGGCATCAGAGCACCCGTTCCAGTATCAGTACGGCGAAGAAGGCGAGCGCTGCCAGCACCGTCCACTTGACGATGACCAGGCCGTACTGGCGGAAACGCGCCTGGCCGGTGCCGATGTAGAACGCGAAGCACACCACCGCCGCGCACAGCAGCAGCATGACCAGCCAGCGGAAGATCAGCATGGGAAAAACGGGGTCACCAGGCCGCGACCGGCTCGGCAAAACCGCGTGGAGCCTTGGCGGCCTGCTCGAAGCTCACGATTTCGTAGGTTTCGGGGCGAGAGAGCAGCTCGCGCAGCAGCCGGTTGTTGAGCGCATGGCCCGAGCGGTAGGCGCTGTAGGCGGCCAGCAGCGGCTTGCCCACGATGTAGAGGTCGCCAATGGCATCGAGGATCTTGTGCTTGACGAACTCGTCCTGGTAGCGCAGACCGTCGGCGTTGAGCACCTTCACATCGTCCATCACGATGGCATTGTCCAGTCCGCCGCCCAGCGCCAGGCCGTTGGCGCGCATCATCTCCACGTCGCGGGTGAAGCCGAAGGTGCGCGCGCGCGCGATCTCGCGGGCGTACTGGCCGCTGCCGAAGTCGAACTCGACGCGCTGGCCGGTGGCGTTCACCGCCGGGTGGTCGAACTCGATCTCGAAGCTGAGCTTGTAGCCGTGGTAGGGCTCCAGCCGGGCCCACTTGCTGCTCTTGCCCTCGCCTTCGCGGATTTCCACCGGCTGCAGCACGCGGATGAAGTGCTTGGGCGCGTCCTGCAGCGCGATGCCGGCGCTCTGCAGCAGGTAGACGAAAGAGGCCGCCGAGCCGTCGAGTATGGGCACTTCCTCGGCCGTGATGTCCACGTAGAGGTTGTCGATGCCCAGTCCCGCGCAGGCGCTCATCAGGTGCTCGATGGTATGCACCGTGGCGCCCTGGGCCGAGATGGTGGAGGCCAGCCGGGTGTCGCTGACCGATTCGGCGGTCACCGGGATGTCAACGGGCTCGGGCAGGTCCACGCGCCGGAACACGATGCCGGTGTCGGGCGCGGCCGGGCGCAGCGTCAGCTCCACGCGCTGGCCGCTGTGCAGGCCCACACCCACGGCGCGGGTCAGGGATTTGAGGGTTCTTTGTTGAATCACCTGACAATTTTACTTTTTTGCCCCATTTCCCGTCTTGAACATGGCCTATGACCGCGATTGACGCGGCCATGGGCTCAGTCCGCCTGTTTCCGGAGAAAGGCCGGGATCTCGAAATCGTCCATGCCACCCGACGACAGTGCATCCACCTTGGCCGCAGCCTGGGTGCGGTTGGTGCGCCAGACGCTGGGCACGCTCATGCTGCCATAGTCGTTGCCAACCCCGCCCGCAGCGGCGCCCGCGCCAGGGCCGCCGATCGCGTTGTTGACCGTCGGCACGTTGAACGGCACGTTGTCGGTGCCGGTGCGCAGCACCTGCAGCGGCGGCG
>CAMLQP010000395.1 GCA_946482115.1 uncultured Comamonadaceae bacterium | reverse complement strand
ACGACGGGGTGCTGATGCTGTGCGCCTCCGCCCTGCGCAGCTACCTGCAGCAGCGCGGCGCGCTGCCGCGCAAGAGCCTGGTGGCGGCGGTGCCGATATCGCTGCGCGAAGCCGGCGACACCCGCTCCGACAACCAGGCCTCGATGAGCCTGGTCAGCCTGGGCACGCACCTGGCCGACCCAGCCAAGCGGCTGGCCCACATCCGCGCGGCCACCGGGGCGATGAAGTCGACCATGGGCCGCATGAAGAGCATCCTGCCCACCGACTTTCCGTCCATCGGCGTGCCCTGGCTGATCGAGGCCGCGGCCTCGCTCTATGGCAAGGCCAAGGTGGCCGAGCGGCTGCCGCAGGTGGCCAACGTGGTGATATCCAACGTGCCCGGGCCGCAGGTGCCGCTGTACCTCGCCGGTGCGCGCGTGCTCTCGAACCACCCGACCAGCATCGTGGTGCACGGCCTGGCGCTGAACATCACGGTGCAGAGCTTCGACGCGGCGATGGACTTCGGCCTGATGGCCGACGCCGCCGCGCTGCCCGATGTGAAGGACCTGGCGCGGGCGGTGGACACTGCGATGGAGGAGCTGCGGGCGCTGCCTGTGCCCCTGCCCGCGCCGGATGTCGCACCCCAGGCCCCGTCCGTGTCCCGCAAGCGACCGCCGGCTAGGGCCGCTGCACCAAAGAAAAGGGCCCGCGCTGGCTAACATGGTCCGCTGCTCCCCAGCTTCCGCGCACGCATGAGTCCCAGCCCCCGCCGCCAGACCACCCCACCACCGGATCACGACACCGACGCCGGGCTGCACACCGTGCCGCCCGGTCTGTGGCTGATGATGCTGGAGGCCCGCGCGCCCTGGGAGGCGATGGCGCTGGCCGCCGTCTCGCCCTGGCTGTCCCGCATGCCCTCGGGCGACGGCCATGCGGTGCTGGTGTTCCCGGGCCTGGGCGCCAACGACATGAGCACCCTGGCGCTGCGCCGCTTCCTGAAACAGCACCGCTACGCCGCCTACGGCTGGGAGCAGGGCTTCAACCTCGGCCCGCGCGACGGCGTGCTCGAACGCTGCCGCGCGCGCATCGAGGCGCTGCACAAGAAACACCGGGGCAAGATCAGCCTGATCGGCTGGAGCCTGGGCGGCATCTACGCGCGCGAGATGGCCAAGGAGCTGCCCGATCTTGTGCGCTGCGTGATCACGCTGGGCACGCCCTTCACCGGCCACCCGAAGGCCACCAACGCCTGGCGCTTCTACCAGCTGGTCAGCGGCCAGCACCCGCACGACGAGGAGCTGCTGGCCCAGGTGCGAAAACCGCCGCCGGTGCCCACCACCTCGATCTACAGCAAGACCGACGGCGTGGTGGCCTGGCAGTGCAGCATCAACCCCGCGCGCCACGCCCACACCGAGAACATCGAGGTGCACGCCAGCCACATCGGCATGGGCATGAACCCGATGGCGATGTACGCCATCGCCGACCGCCTGCGCCAGGACCCGGCGCACTGGAAACGCTTCGACGTGCAGGGCGCGCGGCGCTGGTTCTTCAAGGTGGCGCACCAGCCCGAATCGCTGACACAGTGGTACTGAGCATGAAGATCGAAGCCAACGGCATCCGGATCGAGGTCGACGACCAGGGCCCCGCCGATGGTCCGGCGGTGCTGCTCATCATGGGCCTGGGCATGCAGCTCATCGCCTGGCCGCAGGCCATGGTGCAGATGCTGGTCCGGCAGGGCTTTCGTGTGGTGCGCTTCGACAACCGCGACATCGGCCTGAGCCAGGGCTTTGACGACGCCGGGGTGCCCAACATGGCGCTGGCCGGACTGCGTTACGCGATGCACCTGCCGGTGCACAGCCCCTACTCGCTGGCCGACATGGCGCGCGACGCGCTGGGCGTGCTCGACGCCCTGGACATCGAACAGGCCCACGTCTGCGGCGCGTCGATGGGCGGCATGATCGCCCAGCACCTGGCAGCCATGGCGCCCGAGCGTGTCGCCAGCCTCACGCTGATGATGACCAGCAGCGGCTCGCGCCGCCTGCCCCAGCCCTCGTGGCGGGTGCGGCGCGCGCTCATGTCGCGGCCCATGAAGCCGGGCACCGACGCCGCCGTGGACTGGATCATCCAGGTGCTGTACCTCATCGGCAGCCCCACCTACCCGAGCGACTACCAGGACCTGCGGGCGCGGGCGCTGGAATCGGTGCAGCGCTCCTGGCACCCGTCGGGTTCGGCCCGGCAGTTGCTGGCGGTGGTGGCCGACGGCGACCGCTCGGCCCTGCTGCCGCACATCCAGGCGCCAACCCTGGTGATCCATGGCGTGGACGACCCACTCGTGCCCGTCGCCTGCGGCGAGGATCTGGCGCAGCGCATCGCCAACGCCACAGCCGACTTCATCCCAGGCATGGGCCATGACCTGCCCGAGGAACTGCTCCAGCGATTCGCCCAGGGAATCGGGGACAACGCCCGCCGCTGAGCAGCCGAGCGCCACCCCGGCCACAATGGCGGGATGACCCTCAACCCCGTTTCCCTGCCCTCCGACGCCATTGTCAGTGTGCGCGGCGTGAGCAAGACCTACGCGGGCGGCTTCCAGGCGCTGAAGAACATCCACCTGGACATCCGCCGTGGCGAGATCTTCGCGCTGCTCGGCCCCAACGGCGCCGGCAAGACCACCCTCATCAGCACCATCTGCGGCA
>CAMLQP010000394.1 GCA_946482115.1 uncultured Comamonadaceae bacterium | reverse complement strand
AGGTCGGCGAGATCGAGAAGCTCACCGTCTGGGGCAACCACTCGCCCACCATGTATGCCGACTACCGTTTCGCCACCATCGGCGGCAAGAGCGTCAAGGACCTGATCAATGACCAGGTCTGGAACGCTGACGTGTTCCTGCCCACCGTGGGCAAGCGCGGCGCCGCCATCATCGAGGCGCGGGGCCTGTCCTCCGCCGCCTCGGCCGCCAATGCCGCCATCGACCACATGCGCGACTGGGCCCTCGGCTCCAACGGCCAGTGGGTCACCATGGGTGTGCCCTCCAACGGCGACTACGGCATCCCCAAGGACGTGATGTTCGGTTTCCCCGTCATCACCAAGGACGGCAAGTACGAAATCGTCCAGGGCCTGGAGATCGACGCGTTCAGCCAGGAGCGCATCAACAAGACGCTCAAGGAACTGCAGGACGAGCAGGCCGGCGTCGCCCACCTGCTGTAAGCCAGGCACCTGGTGAACCATCCGCGCGACATCCTGCTGGGGGCTCAGGCGGCGGCCGTGGCGCTGCCGGTCTGTGACCACTACAGTGGGGTGCCCGCGCGCATGGCCAAGAGCCTGCAGCTGCAGGCCGAGCTCAGCGCCGAGTTCGGCGCCTGCGTGTTCGATGTCACGCTCGACTGCGAGGACGGCGCGCCCGTGGGTGGAGAGGCGGAGCACGCGGCCCTGGTGGCCGAGCTGGCCATTGGCGCCGCGCCCGGCGCCCGCGTGGCCGCGCGCGTCCACCCGGTGGACCACCCGGCCTTCGAGGCCGACGTGGCCACCATCGTCGGCCGGGCTGGCCGGCGGTTGTGCCACCTCATGATCCCCAAGGTCGAAACGCTGGCCGACGTGGAGCGCGCCGTGGCTGTGGTGAACGCCCACGGCGGCGCCACGCTGCCGCTGCACGCGCTGATCGAATCGCCGGGCGCCGTGCACCGGGCGTTCGATATCGCGGCCCACCCGCGCATCGCCTCGCTGAGCTTCGGCCTCATGGACTTCGTCTCGGCCCACGGCGGCGCCATTCCCGCTTCGGGCATGGGCGTGGCCGGCCAGTTCAGCCACCCGCTGGTGCTGCGCGCCAAGCTGGAGATCGCGAGTGCCTGCCATGCCAGCGGCAAGGTGCCTTCGCACTGCGTCGTGACCGAATTCAAGGACGCCGCGGCGCTGCGGCAGGCGGCCCGGCGCGCGGCCACCGAGCTCGGCTACACCCGCATGTGGAGCATTCACCCCGACCAGATCCGCCCGATACTCGATGCCTTCGCCCCCGAGGCCGGCGCGATCGGGCAGGCTGCGGACATCCTGCTGGCCGCCCGGGCCGCCGAATGGGCGCCGGTGCAGCACGGCGGGCAATTGCACGACCGCGCCAGCTACCGCTTCTTCTGGCAGGTGCTGGAGCGTGCGCATGCCACCGGGCGGGCGCTGCCGGCCGAGGCCGCGGCATGGTTCGATGCCCCGGCCGCCGCGCACTGACGACACACGACACGGAGACGCCATGACCTTTCTGCCAACCGCCTCCGCCCTGGTCCCTGCATGGGTCTTCGCCGGTCTGCTGGCCCTGGCGCAGCCCGCCGCGGCGCAGGCCCAGGGCCCGGCAGCAACGCCTGCCAAGCCGGCCGAGCGCGCGGCCCAGCGCGCCCCGCAACGGCGCGACCCCAATGCCACGGCCGTGCGCCGGGTGGTGATTCCGCCCGTGCAGGCCGAGCCCGAACTGCCGCTGACCGAGGCCGAGCTGGCCGTGGCCGCGCAGGTGCATGTTGGCGATCTGGCCTGCGAACTGGGCAACAACCTGCGCCTGGAACGCGATGCCCAGTCGCCGGGTCACTTCAAGCTGACCATGCAGAAACTGGAATTCCGCATGCGTCCGGTGCTCAGCCGCACCGGAGCGGTGCGGCTGGAAGACCGGGCCCAGGGCGCGGTCTGGCTGCAGCTGGCCAACAAATCCATGCTGATGAGCCAGACCCAGGGCCGCCGGCTGGCTGACGAATGTGCCGGCGACGAACAGCGCGCCGTGGCCGAGGCCCTCAAGCGCAACCCGGCACCCAGCTTGCTTGACCCGGCTCCGGCCCCCAAATGAACCACAACCTGAACAACGAACCCGCGAACTTTCTGGAGCGAACCATGTTGAAAGCCTACCGTGAACACGCCGCCGAACGCGCCGCGCTTGGCATCCCCCCGCTGCCGCTGGACGCCAAACAGGTAGCCGAGCTGATCGAGCTGATCAAGAACCCGCCCGCTGGCGAAGAGGCTTTCCTGCTGGATCTGCTGACCCACCGCGTGCCCCCGGGCGTGGACGATGCGGCCAAGGTCAAGGCCAGCTTCCTGGCTGCCGTGGCGCACGGCGACATCGCCGTCGGCCTGATTTCCAAGGCCAAGGCGACCGAGCTGCTGGGCACCATGGTGGGCGGCTACAACGTGCACCCCCTGATCGAGCTGCTGGACGACGCCGAGGTGGCGGGCGTTGCCGCCGAGGGCCTGAAAAAGACCCTGCTGATGTTTGACTACTTCAACGACGTGGCCGCCAAGGCCAAGGCTGGCAACGCCAAGGCCCAGGAAGTGATGAAGAGCTGGGCCGATGCCGAGTGGTTCACCTCTCGCCCGGAAGTCGAGAAGAAGATCACCGTCACCGTGTTCAAGGTGCCCGGCGAGACCAACACCGACGACCTGTCGCCCGCGCCCGA
>CAMLQP010000393.1 GCA_946482115.1 uncultured Comamonadaceae bacterium | reverse complement strand
TGAGCGACATCGACGCCACCGGCCACGCCGCGCACTGGCACATCGAACTCGACTCCGGCGCGCCGGTGCAGATCGGCGAGGTGCGGGTGGACGGCGCCGAGCGCTACGACCCGCGCACGGTCGAGCGCCTGGTGCGGCTGGCCGGTCTGCGGCCGGGCGCCGACTACAGCCTGTCGCGGCTGCAGGACGCGCAACAGCACATCGCCGACACCGGCTATTACAGCTCGGTGTTCGCCTACGTGGACCTGGACGCTTCCAGCGAAGCCGGCACCCCGGCGCCCGTGGTGGTTCAGGTGCGAGAAGCGCCGCTAAAGAAGGTGGTGCTCGGCGTCGGCGGCAGCACCAACAACGGCCCGCGCCTCTCGGCCGAACACCAGCACCTGCGCATGCCCCTTCTGGGCTGGCAGGCGCGCAGCAAGCTGCAGCTGGAGCGCCACGACCAGCTGCTGTCCACCGACTGGAGCGCGCCCGTGGAGGACGACGGCTGGCACTGGCTCACGGGCGGGCGCCTGGCGCGGCAGATCGATGGCGACAGCACCGTCTCCAGCCTGCGGCTGAGCCTGGGCAAGGCGCAGAACAGCCAGCGCATGGATCGGCGCTACTTCGTCCAGTACGACCGCGCCCGCACGGTGAACACCGCGCTCGCCAGTCTTTCATCGGACGGCAACGAAGCGGCCGTCTCGGTCAACTACGGCTGGACCTGGCGCCGCTTCGACCAGTTGCCCTTTCCCCAGAGCGGCTACGGCCTGGGCCTGACGCTGGGCGCCGGCACCACGCTGGGCAGCGAACGCAAGCCGTTTCTGAGCACGCAGGCGCGCTGGCTGGCGTACTGGCCGCTGGACCGTGGGCTCAGCCCCTGGACCGACGCACCTGAAACGCGCGAGCCCGGAACCACACCGCCGTCCAGCCGCAACGGGCGGCTGGCCCTGCGGCTGCAGGGCGGCGCGCTGCTGGCCGACACCACGGCCCGCATCCCCGACACGCAGCTGTTCCTCACCGGCGGCGACAACACGGTGCGCGGCTACGGCCTGCGCGACATCGGCGTGCCCCAGGCCGATGGCAGCGTCGCGCCGGGGCGCTACATGGCGGTGGCCAGCTTCGAATGGCAGCGCCCGATCTGGCGCGGCGGCGTGCGCACCGACTGGGAAAGCGTGCTGTTTGCCGACGCCGGCATCGTGACCAACCAGCCCTCGCACACCAGCCCCAAGGTGGGCGTGGGCGCCGGCCTGCGCTACAACAGCCCGGTGGGGCCGCTGCAGCTGGACCTGGCCTATGGCCTGGGGCCCAAGCGCCTGCGCGTCCACCTCAACGTGGGGTTCAGTTTCTGATGCGCGCGCTTCGAACCGGGCTGTGGCTGGCGGGCGGCGCACTGGGTCTGCTGCTCGCGGCGCTGGTCACGCTCTGGCTCTGGGCCGGTACGCCCGGCTCGCTCGCGCAGGCCATGGCCTGGGCCGAGCGCTGGACGCAGGAGCCGGGCGCATCACCGGGCCGCCTGCACACCGAGAACGTGGAGGGCAGCCTGCGCGGCGGCGGGCGCATCGGCACGCTGCGCTGGTCGCAGGACGGCCTCACGGTGCAGGCGGACGGCATGGCGCTGCAGTGGGGTGATGCGCTGTGGACCGACGCGCTGCGGGGCCGGGGCCTGCACATCCCCTCGATGGCCATCCGCAGCCTGCGGGTGGACGACCAGCGGCCACCCACGCCGACCGAGCCGCCGACGGACTTCAGCCTGCCCCTGGCACTGAGCATGGGTTTTTCGGTGGAACGTTTCGAGCTCACGGGCCGGCAGACGCTCAGCGCCACGGACATCGCCGGGCACTACCGCTACGCCGCGCTGTCCACGCCCACGGACGAACCCGCCCTGCCCGACACACCGGGCGTGAGCGCGGCGCACCGCCTGCGCCTCGATTCGCTGCAGTGGGCCGACGGGCGCTACCGCGGACAGCTCAACCTGGGCGCACAGGCGCCGCTGCCCCTGGCGCTGGCGCTTCAGGGCGAGGTGCGCGGCCACGTGCCCGACGGCCCTTCCCTGCAACTGCAGGCCCAGGCCCGGGTGAACGGCACGCTGGCCGGTGCCGGCGCCGCGCTCGACATCAGGGCCCAGGCCCAACCCGCGGACGGCGCCACCGGCCCGGACGCCCCCAACCTGTCGCTCACCGCCCACGTCCTGCCTTGGGCCGACCAGCCCCTGCACAGCGCCGACGTGAAAGCGCGCGCGCTCAATCTGGCCACGCTCTGGCCGACCGCGCCGGTCACGGCGCTGAGCGGGCAGTTGCAGGCGCAACCCGAAGGCAACGGCTGGCGCGCCCGCGTGCAACTGACCAATACCCGTGAGCAGCCCGCGGACCAGCAAGGCCTGCCGCTGCAGCAGTTGCAGGCCGACGTGCTGCAGCGCGGCGACCGCTGGACCGTCAGCGGACTGCGGGCGCGGCTGGGCGGCGGCACGCTGCAGGGCCAGGCGTCGTTCACGCTCGGCAGCGGCCAGGGTGCATCGGCCATCACCGACTGGCAAGGCGAGCTGCAGGCCGCAGGCGTGCAGTCCACGCGGCTCTGGAGCACGCTGCCGCCCGGCGTGCTCGATGGCAGCGCCAGTGCACGCGCCGCGCCCCCACCCGCACCGACGGGCGCCATCGACCTGCAGGCGCAGCTGAGCGCGGTGGGGGCGCGGCTGCAGGGCC
>CAMLQP010000392.1 GCA_946482115.1 uncultured Comamonadaceae bacterium | reverse complement strand
CGGCGGCGAGCCGATGGCTCCCGCCTCGCCGCAGCCCTTGGTGCCCAGCGGGTTGTGGGTGCAGGGGGTGCAGACGGTGTCGAGCTTGAACTCGGGAAGGTCATCGGCGCGGGGCATGGCGTAATCCATGAAGCTGCCGGTCAGCAACTGGCCGCTTTCGGGGTCGTAGACGCAGTTCTCCAGCAGCGCCTGGCCTATGCCCTGCGCCAGCCCGCCGTGCACCTGACCCTCCACGATCATGGGGTTGATGATGGTGCCGAAGTCGTCCACCGCAGTGAAGCGGTCCACCCGCACCACGCCGGTGGCGGGGTCCACCTCCACCTCGCAGATGTAGGTGCCGGCCGGGAAGGTGAAGTTGGTCGGATCGTAGAACGCGGTCTCGTTCAGGCCCGGCTCCAGCTTGTCCAGCGGGTAGTTGTGGGGCACGTAGGCGGTGAGCGCCACCTGGCCGAACGGGATCTTCTTGTCGGTGCCCTTGACCGAGAACTCGCCGTTGGCGAACTCGATGTCGGCGTCGCTCGCCTCCATCAGGTGGGCGGCGATCTTCTTGGCCTTGTTCTCGATCTTGTCCAGCGCCTTCATGATGGCCGCCCCGCCCACGCTGATGGAGCGCGAGCCGTAGGTGCCCATGCCGAAGGGCACGCGCCCGGTGTCGCCGTGCACCACGTCCACGTTTTCCACCGGGATGCCCAAGCGTGCGGCAACGACCTGCGCGAACGTGGTCTCATGACCCTGGCCGTGGCTGTGCGAGCCGGTGAACACCGTGACACTGCCGGTGGGGTGCACGCGGATCTCGCCGCACTCGAACAGGCCGGCGCGCGCGCCCAGGGCGCCAGCGATGTTGGACGGTGCGATGCCACAGGCCTCGATGTAGCTGCTGTAGCCCACGCCGCGTTTCAGGCCCTTGGCTTCGCTGGCCTTTTTGCGCGCCGCGTAGCCCGCCACGTCGGCCAGCTGCTGGGCCTTGTCCATGGCCGCGTGGTAGTCACCCACGTCATATTGCAGCGCCACCGGCGTCTGGTACGGGAAGCTGGTGATGAAGTTGCGGCGGCGGATCTCGTCCTGGCCCAGGCCCATCTCCCAGCCGCAGCGCGTGACCAGCCGCTCCAGCAGGTAGGTGGCCTCGGGTCGGCCAGCGCCCCGGTAGGCGTCCACCGGCGCGGTGTTGGTGAACCAGGCATCCACCTCCACGTAGATCAGCGGCGTGGCGTACTGGCCGGCCAGCAAAGTGGCATAGAGGATGGTGGGCACGGCGGTGGCGAAGGTGGACAGGTAGGCGCCGAGGTTGGCGTCGGTGTGCACCCGCAGGGCCAGGAACTTGCCGTCCTTGTCCATCGCCATCTCGGCCACGCTCACGTGGTCGCGGCCGTGGGCGTCGCTCAGGAAAGCCTCGCTGCGGTCGGCCGTCCACTTGATGCTGCAGTTCATCTGCCTGGCGGCCCAGGTCAGTGCGACGTCTTCGGCGTAGAGGTAGATCTTGGAGCCGAAGCCGCCGCCCACGTCGGGTGCGATCACGCGCACCTTGTGTTCGGGCAGGCCCAGCACGAAGGCGGTCATCAGCAGGCGCTCGACGTGCGGGTTCTGGTTGGACACGTACAGCGTGTACTCGTCGGTGGCGCGGTTGTAGCTGCCGATGGCCGCGCGCGGCTCCATGGCGTTGGGGATCAGCCGGTTGTTGACCAGATCCAGCTTGGTGACGTGCGCGGCCTTGGCAAAGGCCGCATCCACCTGCGCCTTGTCACCGAGGGCCCATTTGTAGCAGTGGTTGTCGGGCGCTTCGTCGTGCAGGGCCGTGGCGCCTTTCGCGTCGCTCACGCCCACCACCGCCGGCAGCACGTCGTAGTCCACCTCCACCGCCTCGGCGGCGTTGCGGGCGTTTTCCTGCGTGTCGGCCACCACCATGGCCACGTGGTCGCCCACGTAGCGCACCTTGGTGTGGGCCAGCACGGGGTGCGGCGGCTCCTTCATCGGGGTTCCGTCGGGGTTGTTGATGAGCCAGCCGCAGGGCAGCCCGCCCATCTTGCCTTCCAGGTCCTTGCCGGTGAAGACGCGCTCCACGCCCGGCATGGCCATGGCACGGCTGATGTCCACCGACTTGATGACGGCGTGCGCGTGCGGCGAGCGCACGAACACCGCGTGGCGCTGGTTGGCCAGGTTGATGTCGTCGGTGTACTGGCCGGCGCCGGTGAGGAAACGGTAGTCTTCCTTGCGGCGGACGGCCTCGCCGATGTGCGGCAGCTTGGAGAAATCGGATGCACCCATGTCGTTCTCCTTCAGGCCTTCATCGCGGCCTGGCCCTGGCGGACGGCCTTGACGATGTTCTGGTAGCCGGTGCAGCGGCACAGGTTGCCTTCGAGCTGTTCACGCACCTGCGCGTCGCTGGCATCGGGCACGCGGCGGCACAGGTCCACCGCGCTCATCACCATGCCGGGCGTGCAGAAGCCGCATTGCAGGCCATGGCATTCCTTGAACGCGGCCTGCATGGGGTGCATGGTGCCATCGGCGGCGGCCAGGCCTTCAATGGTCTCCACCTCGGCACCGTTGACCTGCGCGGCCAGCACGTTGCACGACTTGACCGCCTGGCCATTGACCAGCACGGTGCAGGCGCCGCACTGGGCGGTGTCGCAGCCGACGTGGGTGCCGGTGAGGCCGAGGTGTTCTCGCAGCGCGCGCACGAGAA
>CAMLQP010000391.1 GCA_946482115.1 uncultured Comamonadaceae bacterium | reverse complement strand
ACACCGGCTGGCTCAAGGTGCACTACACGGCCGAGTTCTTCTGCGCCAACATGACCGTGGAAATGGACAACACCGACAAGCTCAAGGTGCTGTTCGAGGACGCGCACAAGATGGGCCTCTCGTTCGAGCCGCCCGATGTCAACCGGGGCGGCTACCGCTTCGAGCCGGTCAGCGACAAGGTCATCCGTTACGGCCTGGGTGCCGTCAAGGGCACCGGCCAGCAGGCCATCGAGGCTATCGTGGCGGCGCGTGAGGGCAAAGGCGAGGGCGAGTTCGGCGACCGCACCGGCCCGTTCACCAGCCTGTTCGATTTCTGCGTACGGGTGGACAAGCAGCGGGTCAACAAGCGAACGGTGGAGGCGCTGATCAAGGCAGGCGCCTTCGACGCCATCGAACTCAACCGCGCGGCACTGCTGGCCTCCCTGGAAACCGCCTTCGATTTTGCCGCCGCGCAGCTGGCCAACGCCAACCAGGGAGGCCTGTTCGACCTGATGGACGAAGGCCCGGGCGCCAGCCACGAGGAGCCGCCGCTGGCCGAGGTGCTGCCCTGGGGCGTGAAGGAGCGCCTGTCGTACGAGAAGACGGCCATCGGCTTCTACCTCTCGGGCCACCTGTTCGACGAGGTGGAGCGCGAGGTGCGCCGTTTCGCGCGCACGCCACTGGCCGAGGTGGCGGACATGCGCGAGCCGCAGCTGCTGGCTGGCATCGTGGGCGACCTGCGGGTGATCAACGGCCAGCGCGGCAAGCTGGCGCTGTTCAAGCTGGACGACAAGACCGGTACGCTGGAGGCCACGGCCGACGAGAACCTGATCAACGCGAACCGCGACCTGCTCAAGGACGACGAGCTGATCATCGTGCAGGCCCAGGCCCAGCACGACCGTTTCTCGGGCGGCCTGCGGCTCAAGGTTGTCCAGATCTGGGGCCTGCCGGCCGCGCGCTGCCGTTTCGGCAAGTACCTGCGCGTGGCGGTCAACGGTCGCGCCCCCGACATCGACCGGCTGGTGCGCGAGTTTGCCCCGCTGCGCGAGATGACCGACCAGGGAGAGCTGGTGCGCGGGCTGCCAGTGCGCATTGCGCTCGAGCGCGAAGGAGCGCGCTGCGATATCCAGCTCGATGAGCGTGCGATGTTCTTTCCCAGCGATGCGGCGTTGGCCAGCTGGACGGCCCAGGCGTATGGGCAGCGGGCGGAGATCGTGTTCGACTGAGGTTTCTCGCTGGAACCTCGCGGGATCGGGGCACCCCGGTGCCCCGATCTGCTGAGAGGCCAGCACACCACCGTTGACATGCCGGTACGTTGGGTGCCCTCGGGCGCAGGGTGGATGACGCAGTGAGGTAAAGGAGGAGCCGGCGCAGCCGGCGGGGGACACGAACGGAGTCGTCCACCCCGCGTCCGGGGGCGAGGCAACCCAGACCCGAAGATCAGTCGTTCGGCCGAAACCCGATGACCAGCGAAGCGGGCACGCGCCCGTTCTCGTCGCGCGGCAGGCTGCCGGTGCGCTCCACGGCTCGCAGCACGGCATCGTCCCAGGCCTTGTTTCCGCTGCTCTGCGCCAGCCTGCTGCTCGCGATGGTGCCGTCGGGCAGCAGACGTACCTCGACCTCGGCACGCGGGTTGCCGCTGATGGTGTCGGTGAAGACGATGTTGGGCTTGATGCGCGCGACCACCCGGCCCGCGTAGCTGGCCGACGGTCCGGTGGACTGCAGGGCCGTGCCACGTGCGGTGGCCCCGCCGCTGGCGCCGGCCTGACCCATCATGCGCTCCAGGTTCTTCTGGCGCTCGGCGGCCAGCTGCGCGTCGCGGCGTTTTTCCTCGGCCAGGCGCTTGGCGTCCTCGCGCTTCTTCTCTTCGGCCAGGGCCTTCTCGCGTTCGCGCTTGGCCTTTTCTTCAGCCAGCTTTTTCTCTTCGGCCTTTTTCTTGGCTTCGGCTTCGCGCTGGGCCTGCAGCCGCTTCTGTTCCTCGGCCTTCTTTTTGGCCTGCTGCTGTGCGATCTCCGCCTGGCTCGGGCCGGGTGCGGGCGGTGGCGGGGCCGGACGTGGCGGCTCGGGTGCGGGGCGCGGCTCGGGTGGGGGAGGCGGCGAGGCAGGCTCCACGGCGCGGGGGGCGGCCTCCTGCGGCAGGCGCGACCACAGCTCGGCCTCGATGGCGGGCGCGACGGTGTCGGACTGCCAGCGTACGCCCCAGGTCAGTGCCGCCACCAGCAGGCCGTGTGCCACCAGCGCCAGCGTCAGCGGGCGGGCCCAGCGGTTGTCGGCCGGCGGGCTGAGGTCGAGGCGGTCGGCGGCGGCGTTCATGGGCTCAGCGGCTGGTCTGCACCGAAAGGCCCACGCGCTCGATGCCATTGCTGCGCAGGCGGTTCATGGCTTCCACCACGTTTTCGTATTTCACGTTCTTGTCCGCGCTGATGATGACCGGCACCGCCTTGCCGTCCGCCAGTGGCTGGCCCTGCAGCGCCCGCACCTGCTGCACCAGCGTGTTCAGGCTGGCCGACTGCGGGTTGGCGTTGGCGCTGCCGTCTTTCACCTCCAGTTTGCCGTCCTTGTCGATCAGCACCTGCACGAAGCGATCGGGCGTGCGGTCGGCCTGGCCGACGCTGGGCAGGCTGATCTGGCTGGGCGTGATCAGCGGTGCGGTCACCATGAAGATGATCAGCAGCACCAGCATCACGTCGATGAACGGGACCA
>CAMLQP010000390.1 GCA_946482115.1 uncultured Comamonadaceae bacterium | reverse complement strand
CGTCGGTGGGCTTGACCACCACCGGCAGGCCGATGTCCTGCGCCACGCTCCAGGCCTCGGCCGGGCTGTGGACGATCTCGCCCTCGGGCACCGGCACGCCGCAGGCCGCCAGCAGGGTCTTGGTCAGGTCCTTGTCCTGGGAGATGCTTTCCGAGATGGCGCTGGTGCGGTCGGTCTCGGCGGTCCAGATGCGGCGCTGGCGCCGGCCGTAGCCCAGCTGGACCAGGTTGCCGTCGGTGAGGCGGATGGCGGGGATGCCGACCTTGGCCGCCGCGTCGACGATGCTGGCGGTGCTGGGGCCCAGGCACAGGCGGTCCACGCGGTCGGTCATGCGGGCCACGGTGGCGGCCACGTCGTAGGGGGTGTCGTTGATGGCGGCCATCACCAGGTCCCGCGCCGCCTCCAGCGCCTCGCGGCCGATGTCGCCGTGCCGGGTGCGGATCACCACCTTGTAGACGCCCCGCGTCGCGGTCTGGCGCGCCTTGCCGAAGCCCGTGGGCATGCCGGCCAGGTTTTGCAGCTCGATCGCCACGTGTTCCATGATGTGGCCAGGCCACGTGCCGTCGCGCAGGCGCTCTAGGAAACCGCCCCGGTAGCCCAGGCCGCAGTGGTGCTCGACCAGGCCGGGCAGCCAGGCGGTGAGGCGGTCGTAAAAGCCGGGCAGGGTGTTGGAGGGGTGGTCCTCCAGCGGACCGATGTCGATCAGCGCCTCCACCGCTTCGCGGTAGGTCCACAGGTTGGGCCCACGCAGGTGGTTCGTGCGCAGGATCTGGATGTCGGGATGCTTCATGGGATGGAAGCCGGCTTTCGGCGGGCCGGTGGGATGCATGAGGTTGTCGGTTCTGCGCGGTGGTGGGGGCAGCCTTACAATCTGCGGCCTTGCGGGGCCTATGCGGGGACTCGGAAGCGCGAGTCGGGTTTCTCCAATAAGTGTGTGAAATTGCGCTTCGGAGCGTGATTGTGTACCCAACTGGGGCAAGCCTTCGCTGCACCCTCAAAAAGTTGTTTCTGGCATGACGTCCATTTCCCTGTCCACGGGCACCGGCCCGGCCCTGCCCGACCCCTGGCGCGCCCACTGGCCGGCTGCCGCCCCCACGCCGGACGCCTGGCTGGAGACCGATCTCGACGCCGACCTGCGCTACGCCCCCCAGCTGCTGGTGCTGGCCGACGGCCAGCTCTGGTTCTGCGCCACCGCCGGGGCCGTGCCGCAGCGCTGGGCCCTGGCCGAGGGGCTGTCGCTGCGCCAGAGCGACCACGCCGGCGTGGGCATGCTGGAACTGGTGGACGGCACCGGCCGCCTGGCCCAGTGGCGCTACACCCTGGCCCAGCAGACCGCCGCCACCCGGCTGGTCAAGCGCTTCGATGCGGAGCGCGAGCACCGGCTCCATGGCGCGCCGCTGCAGGCCTGGGCCGAGGCCGCCTGCCCGCAGTGCAAGCGGCCGCTGCCGCCCGACAGCGACGAATGCCCCAACTGCACCCAGGAGAACGAGACGCCGCCGTCCACCTGGACGCTGCTGCGCCTGTGGCGCTTCGCCCGGCCGTACCAGGGGCAGCTGCTGGCCGGCTTCCTCCTGACGCTGGCGGCCACGGCGGCCACACTGGTGCCACCCTACCTGACCATGCCGCTGATGGACAACGTGCTGATCCCGTACCAGAACGGACAGGACATCGACGTGACGCTGGTGGCGATGTACCTGAGCGGCCTGCTGGGCGCGGCGCTGCTGGCCTGGGGTCTGGGCTGGGCCAAGACCTACATCCTGGCCCTGGTGTCCGAACGCATAGGCGCCGACCTGCGCACCACCACCTACGACCACCTGCTGAAACTGTCGCTGGAATACTTCGGCGGCCGGCGCACCGGCGACCTGATGGCCCGCATCGGATCCGAAACCGACCGCATCAATGTTTTCCTGTCGTTACACCTGCTGGATTTCGCCACCGATGTGCTGATGATCGTGATGACCTCGGTCATCCTGTTCACCATCAACCCCTGGCTGGCGCTGGTGACGCTGCTGCCGCTGCCCTTCATCGGCTGGATGATCCACGTGGTGCGCGACCGGCTGCGCACCGGCTTCGAGAAGATCGACCGCGTCTGGTCGGAGGTCACCAGCGTGCTGGCCGACACCATTCCCGGCATCCGGGTGGTCAAGGCCTTTGCCCAGGAAAACCGCGAATCCCAGCGCTTCAAGGACGCCAACCGCCACAACCTGGAGGTCAACGACAAGCTCAACCGGGTCTGGTCGCTGTTCTCGCCCACGGTCTCGCTGCTGACCGAGATCGGGTTGCTGGTGGTCTGGGGTTTCGGCATCTGGCTGGTGGCGCACAGCGAGATCACGGTGGGCGTGCTGACCGCCTTCCTGGCCTACATCGGGCGCTTCTACACCCGGCTCGACTCCATGAGCCGCATCGTCTCGGTCACGCAGAAGGCGGCCTCGGGCGCCAAGCGCATCTTCGACATCCTGGACCACGTCTCCAGCGTGCCCGAGCCGGCCAACCCCAGGCACCTGCCGCAGGTGTCGGGCCGCATCACGGTGGAGGGCGCGGGCTTCCGCTACGGCAACCGGGCGGTGATCCGCGGTCTGGACCTTGACATCGCACCGGGCCAGATGATCGGCCTGGTGGGCCACAGTGGCTCGGGCAAGAGCACGCTGGTCAACCTGATCTGCCGCTTTTATGACATTTCGG
>CAMLQP010000389.1 GCA_946482115.1 uncultured Comamonadaceae bacterium | reverse complement strand
CGGCGGTGATGTGGGCGCTGCATTCGCGCAGGTAGGCGTCTTGGCGGAAGAGGTCTTGGGTCATGGTGGCATGTTAGCGGCGGCGCTGGCCGTTTCCCAGGCATCAACAGCGCCGCTACCATGCACACATGACTTCTGCCGCATTGACTCCCTTGCCCTCCCGCTTCTGGGCCGACTTGTCCACCCGTGATTTCGCGGCGCTAAAGGCCAGCGGGCGGGTTGAAGAGGTGGTGGCCGTGCTGCCTGTGGCGGCTGTCGAGCAGCATGGGCCTCACCTGCCGCTGTCGGTGGATGCGACGCTGCTGCAGGGTGTGATCGATGCCGCGCTGCCGCAGCTGCCCGCCGAGTTGCCCGTGCTGTTTTTGCCGCCGCAGAACGTGGGCCTGAGCCCGGAGCACATCCGCTTTCCCGGCACGCTCACGCTGTCGCCCGCCACGGTGATTGCGCTGTGGACCGAGATCGGCGAGTGCGTGGCCCGCGCGGGCATCCAGAAGCTGCTGCTGTTCAACGGCCACGGCGGACAGGTGAGCGTGATGGACATCGTGGCGCGCGAGCTGCGCACGCGCTGCGACCTCATCGTCTACAGCGCCAGCTGGTTCAGCCTGCCGCTGCCCGATGCGGTGGCGGGCCAGTTCAGCGCCCAGGAGCACCGCTTTGGCATCCATGCGGGCGAGATCGAGACATCGATGATGCTGCACCTGGCGCCCGCCACGGTGCGCATGGAACAGGCGCAGAACTTCCGCTCCACTTCACAAGACCGGTCGGAGCGCTACGCCATCCTGGGCAACGGCAAAAGCGCCAAGCTGGGCTGGCAGATGCAGGACTACCACCCGGCGGGTGCAGTGGGTAACGCGGCCGCAGCCACGGCCGACAAGGGACAAGCGGTGGTGGACGCTGCAGCGCAGCAACTGGTGGCGCTGCTGCAGGAGCTGCAGGCGCTGCCGCTGTCTACTCTGGCGGATGAGCCTGACCTGAGTTGATTCGATTTGCTATCTTATTGATAGCTGCTAGCGCATGATCCACTGGCGCAAGCGGCCTGAAAGGCTCAAAAAACCGAAATGTCGGCGCTCAGGCGTGCGTGACCCACTGCGCATGCTCCAGCTCGTTCAGGTGCGGCAGCGTGTTGAAGGTCTGCAGCATCAATCGCTTGGGCGAGATGGAGAACTCCGTCACCGCGCTGTTGCGGATGCGCATGTTCAGCGCAATCGTCACCTCAGGCGCCGTGCCCAGCACCTCGCCCACGGCCGTGGAGATGGGGCCGCCGCTGCTCACCAGCAGCACGTTCTGGCCTGCGTGGTGGTGGCGCACATGGTCCAGCGCGCTGCGCACGCCGGCCGAAAATTCGTTCCAGCTGGGCATGCCCTGGGGGCTGATGACACCCGCCATCCACTGCGCCAGCGCGTCGCACAGGATGCGGAAGTGCGCGCGGTAGCGCTCGGGCGTGTCGGCCGGGCCCAGGGGCTGGGGGTGGATGGCGGCGATGAGTGCGTGGCTGTCGTATTCGTTGAGGCCTGGCAACTGCAGCGCATTGGGCGTGGTCTGCAGGCCCTCGGCGATGCCTTCCAGCGTCTGCGTGTGGCGGCGCAGCGTGCCGGTGATGACGGCGTCAAACCCCAGGCCGCGTGCGCGCCAGTGTTCGCCCAGTCGCACCGCCTGCTGGCGGCCCAGCGCGCTGAGCTGGTCGTAGTCTTCCGCGCCAAACGAGGCCTGGCCGTGGCGCACAAGGTAGAGGGTTCCCATGCGGCGGATTGTGATCAGAACCCGCCGCAGGCGTTTGTCGCAAAAGCGACCGATGCTATTAAATGTGTAGCTTTTTCGGTTGAAGCTGCAAGGGCTTCAGCCCGCCAGAACGCTGCCGAACATGGGCGCATCCACGTTGCCGCCCGTCAACGCCAGGCCCACTTGCAAACCCTGTAGCTGGTCGCGTTCCTGCAGCGCTGCCGCCAGTGCCGCCGCACCTGCGCCTTCGGCCACGTTGTGGGTGTCGGTGAACAGGGCGCGCATGGCGGCGGCCACCTCGGCGTCGCTCACCTGCACGATGTGGTCGATGTGGGGCGCCATCACGGCCAGGGCCTCGGCGTCGGCCACGCGGCAGGCCATGCCGTCGGCGAGCTGGGTGGTGACGGGTGCCTCGACTACGCGGCCGGCGGCCAGCGAATCGGCGTAGGTGGTGGCATGGCTGCTGACCACGCCGACCACGCGCACGGGGTGCTGCAGCGCCAGCTTGGCGGCGATGGCCGAACATGCGCCCGAACCCTGGCCGATGGGCACGTACACCACGTCGAGCTGGGGCACGGCGCGCAAAAACTCCCACCAGTAGGTGCTCACGCCGCGCAGCAGGTCGGGGTGGAAGCTGGGCACCATGTGGGCGCCGCGCTGGGCCGCGAGCTGGATGGCGTGTTCGCGCGCTTCCTGGAAGTCGTCGCCGTGTTCGATGAGCGTGACGCCCAGTGCGCGCATAGCAGCGTTTTTCTCGACCGAATTGCCGCGTGGCACGACGATGGTGCAGGCCACGCCGTGGCGGCGCGCGGCCCAGCCCATGCTTTGGCCGTGGTTGCCGCGGGTTGCGCTGATGACCTCCTTGGGCAGCGCGCCGCGCTGGGCGAGCTGGTCGAAGTAGGTCAGGCCACCCCGGATCTTGAACGCGCCCACGGGCGTGTGGTTCTCGTGCTTGAGCCAGCAGT
>CAMLQP010000388.1 GCA_946482115.1 uncultured Comamonadaceae bacterium | reverse complement strand
TGATCTTCCCGATGTTCTTCATCAGCCCGGCGCTGTACCCGCTGTGGAAGCTGGAGGAGTCGGGCGCCTGGTGGCTGCTCAAACTGGCGCAGGCCAACCCCTTCACCCACGCGGTCGAGGCGATCCGCTTTGCGATGTACGGGCAGTTCAATGGCACCGCCTGGGCGGTGGTGCTGGGCTGCACGGTGGTGTTTTTTGTCGCCGCGCTCTGGGGCTACGACCCGCAACGCGGCTCGATCAGCAAGAAGCCTGGCGGTTGAGCCAGGCCTGGAGACCCAGTCATGCGCCTTGCTTCCAACCGCCGCCAATGGCTGCTGTCGACCGCCGCGCTGGTCGGCGGGGCTGCGCTGGCGCAGGACGACCAGACCGGCGGCGACCCGCTGGGCTCGATGCAGTACCCCAGCCTGCGCGAGCAGACCATCGGCAAGGCCACGGCGAAGTTCAGCGACGCGGTGATCGTCAAGGGGCCGGCCTTCGCCGACGACGCGATGAACGTGCCGCTGCTGGTGGACGCGCGGGCGCTGTCGGCGGTCGGCGGCGGGGTGGTGCGCATCAAGGTGTCGGTGGACCGCAACCCGGTGCGCCAGGTGCTGGACTTCGAACCTCTGCGCGCGCTGCCCATGCTGGCCTTCCGCATCCGCATGGAACAGGCCTCGCCGGTGCGCGCCTTTGTGCAGACGAAGGACGGCCAGTGGCACGTGGGCAGCACCTGGGTGCAGGCGGCCGGTGGTGGCTGCACGGTGCCGGGCATCACGCGCGCCGACGGCTCCTGGAGCAAGACCCTGGGCCAGGTGCAGGCGCGCTTCTTCAACAACGTGATCGAGGGCAGCCGCCGCCTGCGGCTGCGCGTGATGCACCCGATGGACACCGGCCTGGTGGCCGGCATCCCGGCCTTCTACATCGAGCAGATGGAGCTGCAGGACGCGGGCGGACAACCCTGGTGGCGCATTGCGCTGCACGAGCCGGTGTCGGAGAACCCGCTGATCACCTTCGAGCTGCCGCCGCAGTCGCCACCGGCCTTTCGTTTGCTCGGCCGAGACAACAACGGCAACCGCATCGACGCCGAGGTGAGGGCATGAGACGCCTGGGCGTGGCCACGCTGTGGACGCTGGCGGCAACCGCGGCATTGGCGCAGCCGGTGGCCGTGCCACCGTTCGCCTCCAAGCCCGACATGGCGCGGCTGGACTACGACCTCAAGCCACGCCCCATCGCGCCCGGCACCTGGGTGATCGAAGGCGAGGTGGCCGATTTCTCGCGCGCCAATGGCTGCAACATCATCAACACCGCCTTCATCGACACCGGCGACGGCGTGGTGGTGATCAACACCGGCCCCTCGCGCCTGTACGGTGAGCAGCAGCGCCGGGCCATCGAACGGATCACGAAGGCGCCGGTGCGCAAGGTGCTGCAGCTGAACCTGCACCCCGACTATTTCTTCGGCCACCAGGCCTGGGCCGACCGGCCGACCGAGGCGCTGACGGGCACCATTGCCGGCGCGCGCGCCGAGGGCGGCGCCTACGCCGACAACCTCTACCGGCTCTGCGGCGACTGGATGCGCAGCACCGAGTCCACGCCCTCGCGCGAGGCCATCGACCCGAAGGCGCTGCCGCAGACGCTGCAACTCGGCGGCCACAAGCTGGCGCTGATGCGCCTGCACGGCCACACCGCCGACGACCTGGTGGTGCTGGACACCAGCACCGGCGTGCTGTTCGCGGGCGGCCTGGTGTTCACCGAGCGAGTGCCGACCACGCCGCACGCCGACTTCGCCGCCTGGCTGGCCAGCCTGGACACGCTGGAGCAGCTGCTCTCCAGCGGCCAGGCGAAAACCGTGGTGCCCAGCCACGGTCCGGTGCATGAGGGCCTGGCCGGCCTGCGCCAGACGCGCGACTGGCTGCAGTGGCTCACGAACCTGATGCAGACCTCGGCCGAGCGCGGCCTGGACCTGGGCGAGGTGCTGCGCACGCCGGTGCCCGAGCGCTTTGCGAAGTGGGCCGCACAGCCTGCGGAACTGCAACGCTCGCTGACCCAGTGGTACCCGCGCTACGAGCAGCGCGTGCTGGCTGCGCCGGCCAGGTGACACATTTTTGAACAGTGTCACAAGGGTGTCCCGGCCACTGTCGCGCCATTGGCGCAATTGAGGCCTTCAAGGGGCTTTCCCGGGGCCTCCAGCGGGCCCAAACGTCGGTGTAAACCCTAGGCCTTTCAGGGTCGGACCGCTGGCACGGATGTTGCCCTTTGCTGCCTGTGATGTGTACGCCAGGCACCGGAGGGTCGGAGCCACGAGCGGTCCGGCGGCACCCACCACAGAAAAGCCATCAACCCTCGAACGAGCAGGAGACCCACAGTGAAACGCACCCTACTGAGCCTTTTGGTCATGGCCGCCACGGCCCACGTCAGCGCCCAGGGCGTGACCGACGCCATGATCGCCAACGACGCAGCAACGCCCGACAACGTTCTGAGCTGGGGCCTGGGCACGCAAGGCCAGCGCCACTCCACCCTGACGGGCATCAACGCCAAGAACATCAACAAGCTGGTCCCGGTGTGGTCCATGTCCTTCGGCGGCGAGAAGCAGCGCGGCCAGCAGAGCCAGCCGCTGGTCCACAAGGGCAAGATGTTCGTGACCGCGTCCTACTCGCGCATCTACGCGGTGGACAGCAAGACCGGCAAGAAGCTCTGGAAGTACGAGCACCGCCTGCCCGAGGGCATCATG
>CAMLQP010000387.1 GCA_946482115.1 uncultured Comamonadaceae bacterium | reverse complement strand
TCACGCCCAGCCTGGAGGAGATGCAGGTGGTGGCGGCCGAGATGCAGAAGGACGACCACTTCCGGCTGCGCAAGATTCCGCTGCTGATCGGCGGTGCCACCACCAGCCGCGTGCACACGGCGGTCAAGATCGCGCCGCACTACGAAGGCCCGGTGGTGTATGTGCCCGATGCTTCGCGCAGCGTGGCGGTGGCCCAGGGGCTGCTGTCGGAGCAGGCGGCCAACTACATCGCCGAAGTGAACGCTGACTATGAGCGCGTGCGCCTGCAGCATGCCAACAAGAAGCAGGTGCCGCTGTGGCCGCTGGACAAGGCGCGGGCCAACAAGACGCCTGTGGACTGGAGCGGCTACACGCCGCTCAAGCCCAGCTTCCTGGGCCGGCGCGTGATCAGGAACTTCGATCTGACCGAACTGGCCCGTTACATCGACTGGGGGCCGTTCTTCCAGACCTGGGACCTGGCCGGCCCGTTCCCGGCCATCCTGAAGGACGAGATCGTGGGCGCCGAGGCGCAGCGCGTCTTCAGTGACGGCAAGCGCATGCTGCAGCGCCTGATCGAGGGCCGCTGGCTCAGCGCGAGCGCGGTGGTGGGTCTTTACCCGGCCAACAGCGTCAACGACGACGACATCGAGCTCTACACCGACGAGAGCCGCTCCCAGGTGGCCCTGACCTGGTACGGCCTGCGCCAGCAGACCGAAAAGCAGGAGATCGACGGCGTGATGCGCCCCAGCCGATGCCTGGCCGATTTCGTGGCCCCCAAAGGCGTGGCCGACGATTACGTGGGCGTGTTCGCGGTGACGGCCGGCCTGGGGGTGGAGAAGAAGGAGCAGTACTTCCTGGACGACCACGACGACTACTCGGCCATCATGCTCAAGGCCCTGGCCGACCGGCTGGCCGAAGCCTTCGCCGAATGCCTGCATCAGCGCGTGCGCACCGACCTGTGGGGCTATGCGGCGGGCGAGGCGCTCACCAACGACGAGATGATCGCCGAGAAGTATCGCGGCATTCGCCCCGCGCCCGGCTACCCGGCCTGCCCCGACCATTCCGTCAAGCGCGACATGTTCCGCCTGCTGCAATGCGAGGACATCGGCATGGGCCTGACCGACAGCCTGGCGATGACGCCGGCTGCCAGCGTGAGCGGCTTCTACCTGGGCCACCCGGAGAGCACCTATTTCAATGTCGGCAAGATCGGGCCCGACCAGCTGCAGGACATCGCGCGCCGCCGCCGGCTGGACGAGGCCGAGCTGCAGCGGCTGCTGGCGCCCAACCTCTGAGCTTGGCCGGCGCGCCGGTTGACGCCACAATCGGCGCATGAACACGCGAGCCCTACGTCTGCGCCGCCGCGCCGCCCTGGCCTGGGTGGCGGCCTACGGCCTGTCCGGCGCCCTGCAGCAGGCCCTGGCCGCCGGCAACCAGCCCCAGCCGCCCGGTCTGCGGCGGCTGCGCGGCACGGTCACCGTCAACGGCCAGCCGGCGCGCGAGGGCCTGCTGGTCAACCCCGGCGACACGGTGGAGACCGGGGCCGGCGGCGAGGCCGTGCTGGTCATGGGGCGCAACGCCTTCCTGCAGCGCGAGAACAGCCGGGTGAGTTTCGGCGCCGACGTGGCCGCCGGCCTGCTGCGCGTGGTGTCGGGCAAGCTGATGGCGGTGTTCCCCCCCGGCACGCCGCAGCGGCTGGAAACGGCCACCGCCACCATCGGGATACGCGGCACCGGCTGCTACATCGAGGTCATGCCCGAACGCACCTATTTCTGTCTGTGCTACGGCAAGGCGGATGTGACGCCGACGGCCGATGCGGCACAGGTCCGCGAGATCGTCACGAACTACCACAACCTGCCGTACTACATCTACCCGCCGGGCTCGCCCGAGGTGTGGCGCCCGGCGCCCGTAGTCAACCACAGCGACGCCGAACTGAGCCTGCTGGAGGGTCTGGTCGGGCGCCAGCCGCCGTTCTCGCCCGGCGCGTCCGGGTATGGTGGCACAGGCAGTGGCGGCGGTGGGGGATACCAGCGCTGAGCGCGGTGGCCTGCGGGTCGTGCCTCAGGCGTTGCAGTTCGCGCGCACCTCGTCGATGCCGGTCAGGCCGGCCAGCACTTTCTCGATGCCGTCCTGACGCAGCGTGCGGAAGTGGCTGTGCCGCATGGCGGTGTGCTGGATTTCCTCGGGCCGCGCCTGGGTCTGGATCAGCCGGCGCACCTCGGGGCCGGTCACCAGCAGCTCGTGCAGGCCCAGGCGGCCGCGCAGGCCGGTCTGGTCGCAGTGCTTGCAGCCGGGCGCGTGGTGTTTCAGCAGCCGGCCCTGGCGGCCGTGCGTGGCCAGCCAGCCGGCCTTGAGTTCGGTCGGGTCCGGCCGCAGGTCGGCCGGGAAGGCTCGCTGGTAGTCGTTCACCAGCTCGTCGATGAAGGCCTCGTCCGCCGGCTCGGACACCTTGCACTCGTTGCACAGGCGGCGCACCAGGCGCTGCGCCAGCACGGCCAGCAGCGAGTCCGAGAAATTGAACGGGTCCATGCCCATGTCCAGCAGCCGGGTGATGGTCTCGGGCGCGCTGTTGGTGTGCAGGGTGGACAGCACCAGGTGGCCGGTCAGCGAGGCCTCGATGGCGACCTGGGCGGTTTCCTGGTCGCGGATCTCGCCGACCATGATGATGTCCGGGTCCGCACGCAGGAAGGCGCGCAGCGCCTTGGCGAAGGTCCAGTCGATCTTGGGGTTGACCT
>CAMLQP010000386.1 GCA_946482115.1 uncultured Comamonadaceae bacterium | reverse complement strand
CATGCCCCTGCCGCTGCAGGTGGCCCTGCTGCGGGTGCTGGACCGGGGCGAGGTGTTGCCCGTGGGCGCCACGCAGCCGCGCGCGGTGGACGTGCGGGTGGTCTGCGCCACGCACCGCAACCTGCAGGCGCTGGTGGCCGAAGGGCGCTTTCGCGAAGACCTGGTCTACCGCATCAGCGGCTTCGTGCTGGCGGTGCCCCCACTGCGCGAGCGCGACGACTTTGGCGCCATCGTGGACAGCCTGTGCCAGCAAATCGGCGTCGACGCATCCCGCCTGAGCGCCCCGCTGCGCGCTCAGCTGCACCAGCACCCCTGGCCCGGCAACGTGCGCCAGTTGCGGCACGCGCTGACGCTGGCTTTCGCGGTGGCCGAACCGCTGCGCCCCCTGACGCTGGACGACTTTGGGCAGGCTTTGCCTGCGGCGGCGGCATCGCCAACACCGCCGTACCCCCCGCAACCTTCCGGCAACACAGCCGGACCGTCGATCCACGACGCCCAGCGCAAGGCCATCGCAACCGCCCTGCAACAGACCCGAGGCAACGTCACCGCGGCAGCGGCCTTGCTGGGCATGGGGCGCGCCACGCTGTACCGCCGGCTCAAGTCAGACCCGGAGTTGGCTGTCTGCGGCGATCCGCGCGGGTAGACCGGCTCCACGAACGCCCCTGGCGTCAGCATCGGCTGGGCCGCCATGCTGCCTCGAGTGACCGCAACCGAACGGGACTGTGCTGTGTGGTACCACGTCGACCATCGCCTTCCCGTCACGCACACGTAGGTTCCCGTCGTCGGAGCGGGCGTGGGTCCGGGTCTGGGTCTGGGTCTGGGTCTGGGACATGGGGGGCCCGGAGCCGCACATACACTCACGGCCGAGGAGATCCGCACCGTGAAAAACACCCAGCCCGTCGCCCTGTCGCTGTCCCCCACGTCCGCTGCCATGCCTACCACGGCCACGGGCGGGCGCACTTGCCCCAAGTGCAGCTACCGCCGGCGCACGGACGACAGCACGCCGGCTTGGCAATGCCCACGTTGCGGCATCGCCTACGACAAGGTCGCGCTGCCCACGGCCACGAGGGAACGGGCGGCGCTACGGGCCGAGGCGTCCGCGCAGGCGCAACGCAGGCAGACCCGGCCCTCGCGACTGCCCTGGCTGCTGCTGGCCGCAGCGCTGGCCGGGACAGGGTGGTGGACCTGGCAGCAGCGTGCCGCGCGCGCCGCCCAGCAGGCTGCCGCGCCCGAAGTGGCGGCACGGCAAGCCGCTGTGGCCAAAGCCGCCGACGAACTGGCCATCCAGGCAGACATCGAGCTGGCCGAGCACCACTTGCGCATGGCCAAGCCCGCCGAGGGCCTGGCGCTGCTGGAGCGGCGTGCTGCCGAGGGGCATCCCGACGCAATGATGGCGCTGGGCGTTGCCTACCGCGGCTATGGGCACGCGCCCACCGATGCGCCCAAGGCGGAGCACTGGATGCGGCTGGCCGCGCGCGAAGGCTCGCTGCTTGCCTATGTCCACCTGGGGCTGGCGCACGAAATGGGCCGGGACACGCCACGCAACATTGGAGAGGCTGCAAACCTCTACCGCGTCGCCGCGCGGCAAGGCAATGCCTACGCGCTATTTGCCCTGGGCCTGTTGTACGGCAACGGCGCGCCTGGGATGCCGGCCGAGCCGGTGGCCGGCCTCATGCTGCTGGAACTGGCCCACCAGGCATGGAACGCGGAGCCCCGCGTGCCCGTATTCGCTCCCAGCGACAGATCTCCCCATTGGGCCGAGTACAAAGCCAAGAAGCTGGCAGAAACGATGCCCGCTGCCGACGTGTTGAAGGCCCGCGACTGGGCGGCCGCGTGGAAACAGGGCCAACTGTTCCCGTTCCACTGATCCGCCTCGGGGGTGAGCTGTCAGTTGCGTCGAAACCAGAAGAAGACGCCAAGGAAGACCAGCCCCGTCAGCAACGGCAACCAGGCCCACAAGCGCTCCGTGAAGCTGGCCTTGCCAATGCCGGACCACACCTCCAGGCGCACGGAGTCGATCTGCTGGTTGTTGGAGCCCAGGAACATCAGCACCGGCTGCAGATTGCGGTCCTCTTTGAAGGACAGTGGGCCAGAAGCGCCGGTCAGCGTCACGCGATCCCCCGCCGTGTGACCGGCACTGCTGGTGCCGGTGACCGCCGCACCGCGAACGGCACCGTCTTCACTCCAACCGGCCATCCACACGCTGGCACTATCACCGCCAGCAGGCACCGAGCCGGCCACCCGCACCACCAGGCGGTACGGGTTGCCCGACGTGGGCAGCGCGAGCGGCGGACCAGCCCAGTCCACGCTGCCGCTCTCCATGAAGCTGGGCTTCTTGCCTTTGGCCTTCAGTTCCGCATCATGGCGAGCAAACCGGGCCAGCGCCTCGGCCGGCAGCTCATGCACTTGCACCAGCTGCTTGCCAAAAACGGTGGGGGATTCTTTGGCGTGCAGCACCCCGGCGGGCGCAAGCAGGCCTGCAGCGCACACGAGCGCAGCGATCCAACGGGTCATCTCTCTTTTCCTCCAAGCCCCTCCGGGCGGATGGCGCAGGGCGCGCATAAATCTTGTTCACATCTTCTGTAAGCGCCTGATGCATCCAGATTGCCGAAGAAATGTAACAGGGCCGTGCGCGCAACCACCCGGTCAGTTGCCAAGCAGCTCCAGCACCGGCAACCGGTTGGACACCTTCATTTCGCGCAATGAGATGTTCGATC
>CAMLQP010000385.1 GCA_946482115.1 uncultured Comamonadaceae bacterium | reverse complement strand
TGAACCCGGCGCTGCAGAAGCTGCGCTACGACCCGGTGACCGACTTCGAGCCGGTCGCCATGGTGGGCTACTCGGGCACGCTGATGGTGGCCAACGCCGCTGTGGGCGTGAAGGATGTGAAGGACCTGGTGGCCCAGCTCAAGGCCAAGCCCGAGCGCTACGTCTACGCCACCGCCGGCAACGGCACCGCGCCGCACTTTGCGGGCGAGCTGTTCAAGCTCAACGCGGGTGTCGAGATGATCGGCGTGCCCTACAAGGGCTCGTCGCCGGCGATCAACGACACCCTGGGTGGTCAGACGCAGTTCATGTTCCCCAGCCTGTTCTCGGCCCTGCCGCACGTCAAGGGCGGCAAGCTCAAGGCGCTGGCCATCGCCGGTCCGAAGCGCTCGCCGCTGCTGCCCGACGTGCCGACCATGAAGGAAGCCGGTGTCGACGGCGTCGAGGTGCAGCAGTGGTACGCGATCTTCGCGCCCGCCAAAACGCCGAAGGACGTGATCGCCAAGCTCAACAAGTCCATCAACGAAGTGCTGGCCGACAAGGAGGTCATCAAGCGCATGGAAGACCACGGCGCCGATGTCGAGACCAGCACGCCCGAACAGCTCGGCAGCCTGGTGAAGACCGAGCTCGCCAAGTGGAAGAACGTGGTGGTCAAGGCCAGGATCACGGCGGACTGAGCGCACCATGTCCCTCTCCATCCCCTGCGTCCTGATGCGCGCCGGCACCTCGCGCGGGCCGTTCTTCCTGCGCGACTGGCTGCCCGAAGGCGACGAGGCGCGCGACCAGGCGCTGATCGGCGCCATCGGAGCCTCCGACCCGCTGCAGCTGGACGGTCTGGGCGGTGGCAGCACGCTCAACAGCAAGGTCGCCATCGTCTCGCGCTCCACGGTGCCGGGCTGCGACCTGGACTACCTGTTCGCCCAGGTCGGCGTCGGCCACCGCTCGGTGGACACGCGGCCCAACTGCGGCAACATGCTCTCGGGCGTGGCGCCGTTCGCCATCGAGCAGGGGCTGATTCCCGCGCAGGACGGCACCACCACGGTCCGCATCCACAACGTCAACACCGGCTCGCAGATCGAGGCCACGGTCCGCACGCCGGGCGGCAAGGTGAGCTACGACGGCGACGCGCGCATCGACGGCGTGGCCGGCACCGCGGCGCCCATCCTGCTGAACTTCCTCGACGCCTGGGGCGCGGTCACCGGCCAGGTCTTCCCCACCGGGCAGCGCATCGACACCATCGACGGCCTGGAAGTGACCTGCATCGACGCGGCCATGCCGCTGATGATCCTGCGCGCCATCGACCTCGGCCTCACCGGCCGCGAACGGCCGGCCGAGCTGGACGCCAACACGTCGCTGCTGGCGCGCATCGAGGCGCTGCGGCTGGAAGCCGGCCGGCGCATGGGCCTGGGCGACGTGTCCAACAGCGTGGTGCCCAAGCCGGTGCTGGTCAGCGCGGGCGACTCACTGGACAGCATCACCTCGCGCTACTTCACACCGCACAAGTGCCACGCGTCGCACGCGGTCACCGGCGCCATCGGTGTGGCCACGGCGTTTGCTTTGCCTGGCACGGTGGCCAGCGGCATCGCGCGCCAGGCGGGCCGCCATGCGCTGGTGGTGCTGCACCCGGCCGGCCAGATCGATGTGGCGGTGGACATCGAAGGCGAAGGCGAGGCCATCGAGGTCAGGAGCGCCGCCCTGGTGCGCACCGCCCGCAAGATCATGCAGGGCATGCTGCACCTGCCGGGCTATGTGTTCCCGCCCGCGGCGCCGGTGCCCGGCAGCGTGGCGCCGTCGGCGTCCAGCGCGGTGCGCAACTTCCCGCAGCACGAGCTGCACATCATCGTGCCGACCAGCGCGGGTGGCGGCAACGACACCATGGCGCGCACGCTCACGCGCAAGCTGGGCCCCCTGCTGGGCCAGCCGCTGGTGGTGGACAACCGGGCGGGCGCCAACGGCAGCATCGCCGCCGAATACGTGGCCGCCGCCGAACCCGACGGCCACACCCTGATGTTCGGCTACATCGCCACCCACGGCATCAACCCCGCGTTGCAGAAGCTGCGCTACGACCCGGTGGCGGACTTTTCGCCGGTGGGTCTGATCGGCTATTCGCCCACGCTGCTGGTGGTGCCGGCGGCGCTGCCGGTGGACGATGTGGCCTCGCTGGTGCGGCTGCTGCGCGACGCGCCGGCGCCCATGGCCTACGCCTCGGCCGGCGAAGGCACGGTGCCGCACCTGGCGGCCGAGCTGTTCCAGCTGCAGACCGGCACGCGCCTGACCCGCGCCGACTTCTCAGGCGCCGGGCCGGCGATCGCGGATGTGGCCAACGGCCTGGTGCAGCTGATGTTCCCGAGCCTGTTCACGGCCCTGCCCTACCTGCGCAGCAAGCGGCTGAAGGCCCTGGCGGTGGCGGGCACCGAGCGGCTGGCGGCCTGCCCCGATGTGCCGACGCTGTCGGAAGCCGGGGTGCCGGGTGTGGCCATGACCCAGTGGTACGCGCTGTTCGCGCCGGCCAAGACGCCGCACAGCGTCACGCGCCAGCTCAACACCGCGCTCAACACGGTGCTGCGCGACCCGGAGGTGGCGGCCCGCATGCAGGCCGAAGGCGCCCAGGTGCAGACCTCGACGCCGGGCGAGTTGCACGACCTGCTGCTCGCCGAGGGCGAGCGCTGGCAGGACGTGGTGCGTCAGACCGGCCTGCGCCTGAACATGGCCGCCGACTGAGC
>CAMLQP010000384.1 GCA_946482115.1 uncultured Comamonadaceae bacterium | reverse complement strand
GGCTTCACCTACGGCCGCTACGGCAACCCCACGGTGGCCAGCTTCGAGCAGCGCCTGGCCGCGCTCGAAGGCGCCGAAGCCGCCATGGGCACCGCCTCGGGCATGTCGGCCATCCTCATGATGTGCCTGGGCCTGCTCAAGGCGGGCGATCACGTGGTCTGCTCGCAGTCCATGTTCGGCTCCACCATCAAGCTGATCGGCTCCGATCTGGCCAGGTTCGGTGTCGAATCCACCTTCGTGCCGCAGACCGACATCGCGGCCTGGAAGGCGGCCATCAGGCCCGGCACCCGCCTGCTGTTCGCCGAGACGCCCACCAACCCACTGACCGAGGTCTGCGACATCCGTGCGCTGGCCGACATCGCCCACAACGCGGGCGCGTGGCTGGCGGTGGACAACTGCTTCGCCACGCCCGCGCTGCAGCGCCCCATCGCACTGGGAGCTGACATCGTGATGCACTCGGGCACCAAGTACCTCGACGGCCAGGGCCGCGTGATGGCCGGCGCCCTGTGCGCCAGCCAGCAGATGGTGACCGAGAAGTTCCTCCCGATACTGAAAAGCGGCGGCATGACGCTGGCGCCGTTCAATGCCTGGGTGGTGCTCAAGGGGCTGGAAACGCTGGACATCCGGGTGCGCGCGCAAAGCGAACGCGCCCTGGCGCTGGCACGCTGGCTGGAGTCGCACCCGGCCGTGGCCCGCGTGCACCACCCCGGCCTGGACAGCCACCCGCAGCACGAGCTGGCCATGGCCCAGCAATCGGGCGTGGGCGGTGCGGTGCTGTCGTTCGCCGTGAAGGCGTCCGACCCCGACCAGGCACGCCAGCGCGCCTTCCACGTGC
This sequence comes from uncultured Comamonadaceae bacterium, assembly GCA_946482115.1. Next base: position 1,894 of record CAMLQP010000384.1, on the reverse strand, counting down.
TCGATTCGCTGCGGCTGCTGTCCCTCTCTACCAATTTGGGCGACACCAAGACCCTGTGCGCCCACCCGGCCAGCACATCGCACGGCCGCCTCACCGAGGCCCAGCGCCAGGCTGCCGGCATCGGCCAGGGCCTGATCCGCGTGGCCGTGGGCCTGGAACACCTGACCGACATACAGACCGACCTCGACCGAGGCCTGCTGACCCTCTGACATGACCCAACAACAGGTTCGCACCCGCTTCGCCCCGTCGCCCACCGGATTCATCCACCTGGGCAACATCCGTTCGGCGCTCTACCCCTGGGCTTTCGCCCGCGCCACTGGCGGCACTTTCATCCTGCGCATCGAGGACACCGACCTCGAACGCTCCACCCAGGCGGCGGTGGACGTGATCATCGAAGGCATGCAGTGGCTGGGCCTGGACCACGACGAAGGCCCGTTCTTCCAGATGCAGCGCATGGAGCGCTACAAGCAGGTGCTGGCCGAGATGCTGGCGAAGGGCCTGGTCTACCCGTGCTACATGAGCGTGGAGGAACTGGACGCGTTGCGCGAACGCCAGATGGCCAACAAGGAGAAGCCGCGCTACGACGGCACCTGGCGCCCCGAGCCCGGCAAGACGCTGCCGCCCGTGCCCGCAGGTGTCAAACCCGTGCTGCGCTTCAAGAGCCCGCAGGGCGGGGTGGTGGCCTGGGACGACAAGGTCAAGGGCCGGGTCGAATTCAGCAACGACGAACTCGACGATCTCGTGATCGCGCGTCCTGACGGCACGCCCACCTACAACTTCTGCGTGGTGGTCGACGACATCGACATGGGCATCACCCACGTGATCCGCGGCGACGATCACGTCAACAACACGCCGCGCCAGATCAACATCTTCCGCGCGCTTGGCCAGGAGCCGCCGGTCTATGCCCACCTGCCCACCGTGCTCAACGAGCAGGGCGAGAAGATGAGCAAGCGCAACGGCGCCAAGCCCGTCACGCAGTACCGCGACGAAGGCTACCTGCCCGACGCCATGGTCAACTACCTGGCCCGCCTGGGCTGGAGCCACGGCGACGACGAGATCTTCAGCCGCGCCCAGTTCCTGGAGTGGTTCGGCCTCGACCACCTGGGCAGCAGCGCCGGCCGTTTCGACGAAGCCAAGCTGCGCTGGGTCAACGCCCAGCACCTCAAGGCCATGGACAACGAGGCGCTGGCGCCGCTGGTGGCCGAACAGCTGGCCCGGCGCGGCATCGCCGCCGATGCGCGCCTGCCGGCCCTGTGCGGTCTCTACAAGGACCGCTGCGACACCACCGTGGCGCTGGCTGACTGGGCGCAGGCGCACTACCGGGACGTGGCCCCCAGGGCAGAAGACCTGGCCCAGCACGTGACTGACGCGGTGAAACCCGCCGTTGCCGCGCTGGCCGCGCGCCTGGACACCTGCGCCTGGGACAAGGCCTCCATCGCCGCCGCGATCAAGGAGACGCTGACCGAACATGGCCTCAAGATGCCGCAGCTGGCCATGCCGGTGCGCGTGCTCGTGATGGGCACGCCCAACACGCCGTCACTCGATGCCGTGCTGGAGCTGCACGACCGCGAAAAAATTTCGGCCCGCTTGCGAAAAGCCTGAAAACTGCCCTATAATTTGAGGCTCGCTAGGTTGCAACGAAACATTGTTTTGAAGCAGCAGCTTGTTGGGGGTATAGCTCAGCTGGGAGAGCGCTTGCATGGCATGCAAGAGGTCAGCGGTTCGATCCCGCTTACCTCCACCAACAAATGCGAACGATGTTCAACGCAAAAGAAGCCCAGGCTTCCGATGCTAGAATACAAAGCTTCGGTAAAACGAAGCGATGGATAGCAAAGTCCACAGGTTTTGACCCTATCGTCTAGAGGCCTAGGACATCACCCTTTCACGGTGAGTA
>CAMLQP010000383.1 GCA_946482115.1 uncultured Comamonadaceae bacterium | reverse complement strand
CTGAGCGACGTGGTCATCATGGTGCGTGGCCGCTCGCGCGCCTTCCTGGCCGGGCCGCCGCTGCTGAAAGCCGCCACCGGCGAGATCGCCACCGAGGAGGAACTGGGCGGCGCCGAGATGCACAGCACCGTATCCGGCCTGGGCGAGCACCTGGCCGAGGACGACCGCCACGCGCTGGGCATCGCGCGCGAGGTGGTCTCGCGCCTGGGCGACACTTTCGCGCCGGCCGCGCCGCGTGCCGGTTTCACCGAACCGCTGTACCCGGCCGAAGACCTGCTGGGCCTGATGCCCGCGCACCACCGCGAGCCGGTGGACATGCACGAGGTCATTGCCCGGCTGGCCGACGGCTCCGACATCCTGCCGTTCAAGCCGCTGTATGGCGCGGCCACGCTGTGCGTGCAGGCACGCGTGATGGGGCACGACGTGGGTTTCATCAGCAACAACGGCCCCATCGACGTGGCTGGCGCCAACAAGGCCACCCACTTCATCCAGCAGATGTGCCAGCTGGGGCAGCCCATCGTCTACCTGCAGAACACCACCGGCTACATGGTGGGCAAGGACAGCGAGCAGGGCGGCATGATCAAGCATGGCTCCAAGATGATCCAGGCCGTGACCAATGCCTCTTTCATCCACGACTTGCCGCAGATCACCATCCAGTGCGGCGCCAGCTTCGGCGCCGGCAACTACGGCATGTGCGGTCGCGGCTACGCGCCGCGTTTCCTGTTCAGCTGGCCCACCGCCAGGACGGCGGTGATGGGCGGCGAGCAGGCCGCCGGCACCATGCGCACCGTGACCGAGGCCGGCCTGTTGCGCAAGGGCATCACGCCCGACCCGGCGGAGATGCAGGCCCAGTACGACCGGATCGTCGCCCTGTTCGATGCCCAGGCCGATGCCTTCTACACCAGCGGCCTGACGCTGGACGACGGCATCATCGACCCGCGCGACACCCGCGCGGTTCTGGGCCAGTGCCTGGACATCTGCGCCGAAGGGAAGGCGCGTCAGCTTCGCCCGCTGAGTTTCGGCGTCGGCCGGATGTGATGCGATGGCCGAGCCACTCAAGTACCTGCTCGACGACAGTGTGCCGCCGCGCATCGCGGCCATGTTCAAGCGTGCCTGGCGAGGCTTCGACACTGCCGCCTTCCTGCGGCAGGTGGAGCCGGGCTACGAGCGGCTGGAGCTGATGGCGCGCGGCCAGCGCATGGCCGAGGCGCTGCAGGCGCACCTGCCCGGCGACGTGGGGCGCGCGCTGGCGATCCTGGTCGATGCGATGGATCCGCCCGTGGGGCTGGACGCGAAAGGCGAGCCCGACGCGGGCGACCGGCCCTACAGTGCCTTTCTCTATCTGCCGCACAGCCTCTACATCGCCACCCATGGCCTGTCGCATTTCGATGCCGCCATGCGCGCCCAGCATGCACTCACGCAACGCTTCACGGCCGAGTTCTGCATACGTCCCTACCTGATCCACCACCGCGAGGCGACGCTGAAGCAGTTGCGAGCATGGGCGCATGACGACAACGCCCATGTGCGCCGGCTGGTGAGCGAGGGCACGCGCTCGCGCCTGCCGTGGGCGCCACGCCTGCCCGAGTTCCAGAAAAACCCCGGGCTCGCGCTGCCGCTGCTGGACGCGCTCAAGGACGATGCCTCCTCCTACGTGCGCCGTTCGGTGGCCAACCACCTGGGCGACATCGCCAAGGACCATCCGGCCCTGGCCGTGGACACTGCGCGGGTCTGGCTCCGGGGCGCTTCGCCTGAGCGCGAGGCGCTGGTGCGGCACGGGCTGCGTTTCCTCGTCAAACGCGGCGACGCGGGCGCGCTGGAGGCGCTGGGCGTGGGCCACGCGGTGGCGCTCGACGTGCGCGGCGCGAGCATCGCGCCCCAGCGCGCCCGCATCGGCACCCGGCTCCGTATCGAGGCCGAGCTTCACAACCCCCAGCGCCGGCCGCAGCGCGTGCTGGCCGACCTGAAGGTTCACTACGTCAAGGCCAACGGCGAGACGGCGCCCAAGGTGTTCAAACTGCAGACGCTGGACATCGCGCCTGGCGAGACCGTGGCCGTGGGCAAGACGCTGTCGCTGCAGCAGATGACCACCCGCACCCACCATCCGGGCCGGCACCGGGTGGAGCTGGTGCTCAACGGCCGCGCCCAGCCCCTGGGACATTTCGATCTGACCGCATAAAACAGGAGACGACCATGCAATTCACGCACGAGCACCGCGAAATCCAGAACACCATGAAGCGTTTCATCGACGCCGAGATCAACCCCTTCGTGGACGAATGGGAGGCGGCCGAGATCTTTCCCGCGCACGAGGTGTTCAAGAAGCTGGGCAATCTCGGCATGCTGGGCCTGACCAAACCCGAGGCCCATGGCGGTGCCGGGCTGGACTATTCCTATGGCATGGTGATGGCCGAGGCGCTGGGCCACATCGCCTGCGGCGGCGTGCCCATGGCCATCGGTGTGCAGACCGACATGTGCACACCTGCGCTGGCGCGTTTCGGCAGCGAGGAGCTCAAGCGCGAGTTCCTGGCGCCCGCCATCGCCGGCGACACCGTCGGCTGCATCGGCGTGAGTGAACCCGGCGCCGGCAGCGACGTGGCCGGCATCAAGACGGTGGCGCGCAAGGATGGCGACGACTACGTCATCAGCGGCTCCAAGATGTGGATCACCAACAGCCTGCAGGCGGACTGGATGTGCATGCTGGTCAACACCAGCGAAGGGCCGATGCACAAGAACAAGA
>CAMLQP010000382.1 GCA_946482115.1 uncultured Comamonadaceae bacterium | reverse complement strand
GCGCCTTCACGCTGGCGCTGGTGATCTCGGCCCTGGTCGGGCCGGCCGCGGGCCGGTCCATCGACCGGCATGGCGGGCGTGCGGTGCTGCTGGTCACCAATCTTCTGTTTGCCATCGGGCTGGCAGCGCTGGGCTTGGCGCAGGCTGGGTGGCAGGTCTGGGGCGCGTGGTGCGTGATTGGCGTGGCCATGGGCAGCGGGCTCTACGACGCGGCCTTCGCCACCCTCGTGCGGCTCTACCCGGTGAGCGCGCGCAACGCCATCACCGGCATCACGCTGATCGCCGGCTTTGCCAGCACCGTCGGCTGGCCGCTCACGCAATGGGGTCTGGACACGCTGGGTTGGCGCGGCACCTGCCTGGGCTGGGCCGCGCTGCACCTGGTGCTCGGCCTGCCGCTGCACAGCCTGCTGCCGCGCGGGCGGGTGGAAGCCGCGCCCGCGGTGCAGGGTGTGGCCGCACCGGGCACCGCGCCGGCAGCGCCGGCAGCACCGGCCCCTTCACCCGCCACCGCCGGCCACGGCGTGGCCCTCGTACTCGCCGCCGTGTTCGCCATCGCCTGGTTCACCAGCACCGCCATGGCCGCCCACCTGCCGCTGTTGCTGCAGGCACAGGGCCTGTCGGCCTCCGCCGCGCTGGGCGTGGCCATGCTGGTGGGGCCGGCGCAGGTGGCGGGGCGGCTGCTGGAGTTCGGCCTGCTGCGCCGCGCGCACCCGCTGCTCTCCAGCCGCTTCGCCACCGCCGGCCACCCGCTGGGCGGGCTGCTGCTGGCGCTGGGCGGGCCGCTGGGTGGCTGGCTGTTTGCGGTGATGCACGGCATGGGCAACGGCATCCTGACCATCGCCAAGGGCACGCTGCCGCTGGTGGTGTTCGGTGCCGCGGGCTACGGCGAGCGCCAGGGCTGGCTGATGGCGCCGGCCCGCGTGTCGCAGGCCTTTGCGCCGGTGCTGTTCGGCCTGGCCATGGCGCACTGGGGCGGCCATGCGCTCTGGCTCACCGCCGGGCTGGGCCTGCTGGCGCTGGCCCTGCTGCAGGGGCTGGCGCTGCACATGGCGCGCCGTGCCAACGCTTCGGTTACGAGCCCACGGCCTGACGCGCCAGCTTGAGGAAGCGCGCGCGGTCGGCCTCGCCCAGGGCCTGCAGGATCTCGTCCTGCAGGTCGCGCACCACCGGCACCAGGGCCTGGAGGATGCGCTGGCCTTCGGGTGTCAGCGACAGCTCGCGCGCGCGGCGGTCGCGTTCGCTGACCACGCGGTCGACCCAGCCCTTCTGCTCCAGCCGCTCGATCACGCCGCCGATGGTGGCGCGGTCGTAGGCGATCATTTCCGCCACCCGCGCCTGGTCCGTGCCCGGGTGGTGGCCGATGGCGTCCAGCGCTGCGAACTGCACCGGCGTCAGGTCGAAGCCCGCCGCCTGCGTGCGCTGCACGAACACCTGCGTGGACAGCTGGTGCAGCCGGCGGATCAGGTGCCCCGCCATGTCGAGTGAGTCCATGCCTGCGCTCCGTTTTCAAGTCTATTGATAAGTATACGTACCGTATTGACACGAATTAGTAAGCATAGATATCATTTGCCCCCACCCATCGCCTCCCGGCGACCTTCCCATCAGGAGACACCCCATGCAGTTCTACAAAGACGGTTTTCGCGGCGGCAACCCCGACATCAGGCAGGCCGCACCCAACCGCCGCAACCGGGGCGTCAACGAACCCCTGCCCGAGAAGGTGGACGTGCTGATCGCCGGCACCGGCCCGGCCGGCCTGTGCCTGGCCGCGCAGCTGGCGCAGTTCCCGCAGATCGACACCATGATCATCGAGCGCATGGCCAGCAACATCGTCAAGGGCAAGGCCGACGGCATCAACACGCGCACCATGGAAATGTTCCAGGCCTTCGGTTTCGCCGACAAGGTCAAGCGCGAGACCTACTGGGTCAACCAGACCGCGTTCTGGATGCCCGACCCGGCCAACCCCGCGCACATCCGCCGCGTCGGCCGTGTGCAGGACGTGGCCGACGACAGCTCCGAGATGCCGCACATCCTGATCAACCAGGCGCGGCTGCACGAGCTGTTCCTGGAGGTGATGGCGAACTCGCCCTCGCGCCTGGCGCCCGACTACGGCTGGGAGGTGGTGGGCCTGACCATCGATGACACCACCGACGACCACCCGGTGACGGTGACGCTCAAGGACTCGACCGGCATCCACTGGGGCGCCACGCGCACCGTGCGCGCCAACTACGTGGTCGGCTGCGACGGCGCGCACTCGGCGGTGCGCAAGGCGATTGGCGGCGTGCTGCACGGCGACGCGGCCAACCAGGCCTGGGGCGTGATGGACATCCTGGCCAACACCGACTTCCCCGACGTGCGCCAGAAGTGCCTGATCTCTTCGGCGAACGAGGGCAACGTGCTGATCCTGCCGCGCGAAGGCGGCTACGTGTTCCGCATGTACGTGGAACTCGACAAGCTCAAGGACGGCGAGAAGGCCGCGAGCAAGAAGTTCACGCAGGACGACATGATCGCGGCCGCCAACCGCATCATCAAACCCTACTCGCTGGACGTGAAGGAGATCGTCTGGTGGTCGATCTACGACATCGGCCACAGCATCACCGACAAGTTCGACGACGTGCCCGAAGGCAGCGACCGCGCGCCGCGCGTGTTCACCGCCGGCGACGCCTGCCACACCCACTCGCCCAAGGCCGGCCAGGGCATGAACGTGTCCATGCAGGACACCTTCAACCTGGGCTGGAAGCTGGTGCA
>CAMLQP010000381.1 GCA_946482115.1 uncultured Comamonadaceae bacterium | reverse complement strand
CGCTGGGTGACGTGGTGTTCGTCGATCTGCCCGAGGTCGGCAAGAGCTACAAGAAAGGCGAAGTGGCAGGTGTCGTCGAATCCGTGAAAGCAGCGGCCGACATCTACAGCCCCGTGAGCGGCGAAGTGGTCGAGGTGAACGAGGCCCTGCGCTCCGACCCGGCACTGGCCAACAGCGACCCGCTGGGCGAAGGCTGGTTCTTCAAGATCAAGGTGAGCAACATGGCCGAGTTCGATGAACTCATGGACGCACCGGCCTATGACGCGCTGCTCGCCAAGGGGTAGATGACAGCCCCTCGACCGGCGCGTACGCCGGCTGCTCCCCCGAGGGGAGGCTGGCCTTGCCTGGGGCGGCCCGGCGCGGCGGCCCGCAGTCGCTGAAGGAAGCCTCCCCGCTCAACACCTAGCAGTAAACAGCCATGCTCATGTCTTCCGTTGCGCCGCTGGGCGCGCTCGAGAACCCTTCCGAATTCGTGGCGCGCCACATCGGCGTGGATGCCGCCGACGAACAGCACATGCTCAGCTTGATCGGCGCCGCCTCGCGCCGCGCGATGATCGAAGCGATCGTGCCGCGCAGCATTGCGCGCAGCCAGGGCATGCAGTTGCCGCCGGCCGTGGGCGAAGCCGAGGCACTGGCCGAGTTGCGCGCCATCGCCGCGAAGAACAAGGTGTTCAAGAGCCACATCGGCCAGGGCTACCACGGCACGCTGACGCCCGGCGTCATCTTGCGCAACATCCTCGAGAACCCGGCCTGGTACACGGCCTACACGCCCTACCAGGCCGAAATCTCGCAAGGCCGCATGGAAGCGCTGGTGAACTTCCAGACCATGGTGGCCGACCTCACCGGCCTGGCGATCGCCAACGCGTCCATGCTCGACGAAGCCACCTCGGCCGCCGAGGCCATGACGCTGGCCGCGCGTGCGGGCAAGAGCAAGAGCACCACCTTCTTCGTGGCTGACGACGCGCTGCCGCAGACGCTGGAAGTGGTGCAAACGCGCGCCAGGCCGCTGGGCATCACCATCGTCAGCGGCCCTGCCGAACACGCCGGCAACGGCGATTACTTCGGCGTGCTGCTGCAGTACCCGGGCGTGGACGGCGTGGTGCGCAACCTCAAGCCCATCATCGACGCCGTGCATGCCCAGGGCGGTGCGGCCATCGTGGCGGCCGACCTGCTGGCGCTCACGCTGCTCACCTCGCCTGGCGAGCTGGGCGCCGACATTGCCGTGGGCACCACGCAGCGCTTCGGCATGCCCATGGGCAACGGCGGCCCGCATGCCGCCTACATGGCCTGCCGCGACGAGTTCAAGCGCCAGCTGCCCGGCCGCCTGGTGGGCGTGAGCGTCGACGTGCACGGCAACCCGGCCTACCGCCTGGCGCTGCAGACCCGCGAGCAGCACATCCGCCGCGAGAAGGCCACCTCCAACATCTGCACGGCGCAGGTGCTGCCGGCCGTGGTGGCCAGCATGTACGCCGTGTACCACGGCCCGCAGGGTCTGAAGCGCATCGCGCAGCGCGTGGCCGCGTACACCGCGGTGCTGGCGCAAGGGCTGGCGCAACTGGGCCACACGCTGACGAGCACATCGGCCTTCGACACGCTGACCGTGAAGGCCGCCGACGCGGCCCAAGCGAAGGCCATCGTGGCCAAGGCCGTGACCAAGGGTGCCAACCTGAAGCTGTCGTGGGGCCAGTACGTGAGCATGTCGCTGGACGAAACCACCACGCGCGACGACATCGCCCTGCTGTGGTCGGTGTTCGCGAAAGACGGCCAGGCCCTGCCCAGCTTCGACGCCTTCGAAAAAGGCATCGAGCCCCTGATCCCCGCCGAACTGCGTCGCACCAGCGCCTACCTCACGCATCCGGTGTTCAACAGCCACCACAGCGAAACCGGCATGCTGCGTTACCTGCGCGCGCTGTCCGACAAGGACCTCGCGCTGGACCGCAGCATGATCCCGCTGGGCAGCTGCACCATGAAGCTCAACGCGACCAGCGAGATGATCCCCATCACCTGGCCCGAGTTCGCCAACGTGCACCCCTTCGCGCCGGCCGAGCAGCTGCAAGGCTACAAGGAGCTGGACGAACAGCTGCGCGCCTGGCTCTGCCAGGCCACGGGCTACGCCGGCATCAGCCTGCAGCCCAATGCGGGCTCGCAGGGCGAATACGCCGGCCTGCTGGCCATCAGGGCCTTCCACGCCTCGCGGGGTGAAGCCCATCGCAACATCTGCCTGATCCCCTCGTCGGCCCACGGCACCAACCCCGCGTCGGCCCAGATGGCGGGCCTGCAGGTGGTGGTGACCAAGTGCGACGAGAGCGGCAACGTGGACATGGCCGACCTGCAGGCGCAGTGCGAAAAACACAGCGCCAACCTGGCCTGCGTGATGATCACCTACCCCAGCACCCACGGCGTGTTCGAGACCACGGTCAAGGAGCTCTGCGCCCTGGTGCACAGCCACGGCGGCCGGGTCTACGTGGACGGCGCCAACATGAACGCGCTGGTCGGCGTGGCCGCGCCGGGCGAGTTCGGTGGTGACGTGAGCCACCTCAACCTGCACAAGACCTTCTGCATCCCGCACGGCGGCGGCGGCCCGGGCGTGGGGCCGGTGTGCGTGGTGGCCGACCTCGTGCCCTACCTGCCCGCGCATCGCGCGGCAGGCCTTGGCACCGAACAGCAGATCGGCGCCGTGAGCGCGGCACCGCTGGGCAACGCTGCCGTGCTGCCCATCAGCTGGATGTACGTGCGCATGATGGGCGCCGACGGCCTGC
>CAMLQP010000380.1 GCA_946482115.1 uncultured Comamonadaceae bacterium | reverse complement strand
GCGCGTAGCCGCCGTGCGGGAAGGCGGCGCGGATGCGCAGCAGCTCGTCCTGGTCCACCGGCACGAAGCGGATCTGGTCGAAGAAGCGCAGCAGCCAGGGCTGCTCGAACACCGAGCCCGGCTCACCGTGGCGCCAGCGGTTCCACATCTGCAGCGTGCGGCCGACGAACTGGTAGCCGCCGGGGCCTTCCATGCCGTAGACGCAGAGGTAGGCGCCGCCGATGCCGACGGCGTTCTCGGGCGTCCAGGTGCGCGCGGGGTTGTACTTGGTGGTCACCAGGCGGTGGCGCGGGTCCACCGGCGTGGCCACCGGCGCGCCCAGGTAGACGTCGCCCAGGCCGAGCACCAGGTAGCTGGCGTCGAAGACGACCTTGAACACGTCGTCGATGCTGTCCAGCCCGTTGATGCGGCGGATGAACTCGATGTTGCTCGGGCACCAGGGCGCGTCGGGCCGCACCGACTGCATGTACTTCTCGATGGCCAGTTTGGTCTGCGGGTCGTCCCAGCTCAGCGGCAGGTGCACGATGCGGCTGGGCACTTCCATGTCATCCACCGCGGGCAGCGCGGCTTCGGCTTCGACCAGCACTTTCAGCAGTTCGGCGCGCGAGACTTTCGATGGATCGAAATGCAGCTGCAGCGAGCGGATGCCGGGCGTCATGTCGACGATGCCGGGCAGGGTGCTCGCTTCGATGCGCGAACGCAGCGCCTGCATGAGCACGTGCACGCGCAGGCGCAGTTCGATGTCGAGCACCAGCGGGCCGAACTCGACCAGCAGGTAACGGTCGCCGGCCTGGCGCACCACCATGGCGGGCACGGCCTCGTCTTCGCGCGCCGGGTCGGCCAGCACGATGGGTGTGGGGTGGGCTGACGCGTCGTCGGCCGGCGGGGCGGGCAGGGGCTGCGTGAGCGAGGTGAGCGCAGCCTCGACCGTGGCGCTGCGGTCCAGCGCCTGGTCCAGCGAGAGGCGGTGAAAGCGCACCGTGTCGCCGGGGCGCAGCTGGCCGAGCTTCCAGAGTTCGGCGTCCACCACCACGGCCGGGCAGACGAAGCCGCCGAGGCTGGGGCCGTCGGGGCCGAGGATGACCGGCATGTCGCCGGTGAAGTCGATGGCGCCGATGGCGTAGGCGTTGTCGTGGATGTTCGAGGGGTGCAGGCCGGCCTCGCCACCGTCGCTGCGCGCCCACTGCGGCTTGGGGCCGATCAGGCGCACGCCGGTGCGGCTGGAGTTGTAGTGCACGGCCCAGTCGGTGGCGAAGAAGGTGGCCACGTCATCAGGCGTGAAGAAGTCGGGCGCGCCGTGCGGGCCGTAGAGCACGCCCACGTCCCAGTGGTGGGTGAAGGCGGGCACCGTATCGGGGGCGGCGCTCACGCCTGCGGTGCCGGCGCCCGGCGCGGCCAGGTGCAGCACGTCGCCGGTGCGCAGGTGGCGCCCAGCATGGCCGCCGAACTGGCCGAGCGTGAAGGTGCTGCGGCTGCCCAGGTACAGCGGCACGTCGAAGCCGCCGCCCACGGCCAGGCACAGGCGCGCGCCGGCCTCGGCGCGGCCGATGGCGAGCACGCTGCCCGCGGCCACGCGGTGGCTCTGCCACATCGGCAGCAGCGCACCGTCGAGCGTCACTTTGACGGGTGCGCCGGTCACGGCGATCACGGCATCCGCGTTGAAGCGCAGCGTGGGGCCGGAGAGGGTGATCTCCAGCGCGGCCGCGTCGTCGGTGTTGCCCACCAGGCGGTTGGCCATGCGGTGGGCGTAGGCGTCCATGGGGCCGCTGGGCGGCACGCCCACGTCCCAGTGGCCCAGGCGGCCGGGCCAGTCCTGCACGCTGGTCTGCACGCCGGGCTCGACCACCTCCACCGTCGCGGGGCGGAAGTGGAAGCTGTTGAGGAAACGCGTGACCTGCCGGCCTTCGCGGAACACCGGGTCGCGCACCACCTGGCGCAGGTAGCCCAGGTTGGTCTCGATGCCGGCCAGGCGCGTGGCGGCCAGCGCGGCGTCGAGCTTGGCCAGCGCCTGTTCGCGGTCGGGCGCGGTGACGATGAGCTTGGCCAGCATGGGGTCGTACCAGGCGGGCACCTCGGTGCCGCGCTCGACCCAGCCGTCCACGCGGGCGTCTTGCGGAAACACCACTTCGGTCAGCAGACCGGCACTGGGCTGGAAGTTCTTGGCCGGGTCTTCGGCGTACAGCCGCACCTGGATGGACGCGCCCTGCGGCGTGGGCGCCAGCGTGCCCAGCGGCGGCAGGTCGCCGGCCGCGAGCCGCACCATCCACGCCACCAGATCGACCCCGGTCACCTGCTCGGTCACACCGTGTTCCACCTGCAGGCGGGTGTTGACTTCGAGGAAGTAGAACTGGCCGGTGGCCGCGTCGTACACAAATTCCACCGTGCCGGCCGAGCGGTAGTTGACCGCCTGCGCGAGGCGTATTGCGGTGGCGTGCAGCTCGGCGCGCTGCGCGTCCGTCAGGCCCGGCGCGGGCGTTTCTTCGATCACCTTCTGGTTGCGGCGCTGCACCGAGCAGTCGCGCTCGCCCAGCGCGAGCACCGTGCCCGCGCCGTCGCCAAACACCTGCACCTCGATGTGGCGCGCCTGCTCGACGTACTTTTCCAGGAAGAGGCCGGCGTCCTTGAAGTTGGCGCTGGCCAGGCGCTGCACCGAGGCAAACGCGTCGCTGAGTTCGTCTTCGCTCCACACCAGGCGCATGCCGATGCCGCCGCCGCCGGCCGTGCTCTTGAGCATGACCGGGTAGCCAATGCGCAGCGCCTCGGCGCGGGCCTGCGCCGC
>CAMLQP010000379.1 GCA_946482115.1 uncultured Comamonadaceae bacterium | reverse complement strand
GCCCCGGTGTCCAGCGGCACCGTGGCCAACAACCCGTCGTCCAGCCAGGCGCGCACCGAGCGGTAGGGCAGCAGGGCCAGCAGCGGCCGCTGCCGCAGCAGCCAGACCAGCGCCGACAGTGATCGCGTCACCACCGGGTGGGTGGCGGGCGCCGCGCCCGCGCCCCGCACCACCTCGTCGAAGCTCGCCCGCGCGATGCTGTCCACCGGCGGCAGCAGCCAGGTGGCCTTGAACAGCGGCGACCAGGACCGCACCCGCTTGCCCGCCAGCGGATGCGCCGGCCCGCACACCACCACCAGGTGGTCGTCCACCAGGCGGTCGAAGCGCCAGCCGCTGGGCACCACGGTGGGCCGGCGGCACACCGCCAGATCGGCCTGCCCGGACGTGACCAGCAGCAGCAGTTCGTCGCGCTCCAGCTCGCGCAGCTGCACGCTGATGCGCGGGTGCCGCTCGCCGAACGCGGCCAGGGCCGGCAGCAGCAGGCCATTGATCGCGGCGCCGGACGCCGCCAGCCGCACCATGCCCTGCCCCTGCTGCTGGCGCGCGGCCACCGCCTCGGCGCCCGCGCCCAGGCCCGAGACGATCTGCCGCACCACCGGCAGCAGGTCCTGGCACACCTCGGTGGGTCGCACGCCGCGCGCGTGGCGGTGGAACAGCTGCGACTCCAGCAGCTGTTCGAGGTAGGCCAGCGACTGCGTCACCGACGATTGCGTCATGCCCATGGCGTCGGCCGCGCGTTGCACGCTGCCCAGCTCGGCCAGGTGCAGCAGCACCTGCGCATGGCGGAACTTGCCCCGGGCCAGGAGGCGGTTGAGCAGCACGGTGGAGGCGACGGGCATGGTATTGAAGAGTCTAATGTCTGACCATGATTTCTGTCTTGTTGCCGATGGCTTTTGTGCGGACCATGCAGCCACAACCACAGGAGACAGACATGCACCCACCCCTTCGGCTGAGCCGTCGCCAGGCCCTGGTCCTGGGCGGCTTCGGCGGCCTGCAGGCGCTCGCGCCCACCGCGGTCCGCGCGCAGGCCCCCTTCCCCAACCGCCCCATCCAGTTCATCGTCGCGGCACCCGCCGGCGGGCCGTCCGACAACGCGGCGCGCATGATCGCCGACGAGATGGGCAAGCTGCTGGGCCAGCCCATGGTGGTGGTGAACAAGCCCGGCAGCGCCGGCGTGATCGCCGCCGAGGCCACGGCCCGCGCAGCGCCCGACGGCCACACGCTGATGCTGTCCTGGATCGGCAACGCCACCAGCCCGGGCCTCGTGGCCAAGCTCCCGTTCGACATCAACCGCGACTTCGTGCACATCGCGCTCGCGCTGGCCGGTGCGAACGCACTGATCGTGCATCCTTCCACCGGCTTCAAGACCCTGGCCGACCTGGTGAAGCACGCCAAGGCCAACCCCGGCCGCCTGAGCTACGCCAGCTCGGGCAACGGCACCTCGGGCCACCTGGCCATGGAAATGTTCAAGCAGCGCGCCGGCATCTCCATGCTGCACATCCCCTACCGCGGCGGCGCGCCGGCCCTCACCGACCTCATGGCCGGCCAGGTGCAGCTGATGTTCCTCAACCAGGACGCGGTCATCGCGCCCAGCGCGGCCGGCAAGGTCGTGCCGCTGGCCATCAGCAGCGCGCAGCGCAACCCGCTGCTGCCCCAGGTGCCCACGGTGGCGGAATCGGGCTACCCCGGTTTCGAGGCCACGGCCTGGGCCGGCATCTCGGGTCCGCAGGGCATTCCCTCACCGGTGGTCGCGGCCATCGAGGCCGCCGCCATCAAGGCGCTGAACGGGCCGCTCAAGGCCCGCATCGAAGCCACCGGCGCCACCGTGGTCGCCGCCGGCAAGGACAGATTCACCCCATTCGTCCAGCGCGAAACCGAGACCTGGACACAGGTCATCAAGACCGCCGGCATCAAGGCCGACTGACATGCTGCACACCCTTTCACTGGGCGCCCACCGGCTGTCCAGCGGCACCGAGCTGCCCGCGCTGGACGTCGCCTTCAACACCTTCGGCCAGCTCGCGCCCGACGGCGGCAATGCGGTCCTCGTGACCCACGGCTACACCAGCGGTCCTTCCATGCTCGTGCCTGGCCACCATGTGGCCGAGAGCTCGTGGGCGCCGCTGCTCGGCCCGGGGCGGCCGCTGGACACCGACCGCTTCTTTATCGTCTGCAGCAACATGCTGGGTTCGTCTTTCGGCACCACCGGCCCGAACACGACCAACCCGGCCACCGGACGGCCCTGGGGACCGGACTTCCCGGCCATCACGCTGGAAGACATCGTGGCCGTGCAGCACCGCCTGCTGCAGCAACTGGGCGTGCGCCACCTGCGTGCGGTCGTGGGTCCCTCCTACGGCGGCTGGCAGGCGCTGCAGTGGGCGCTGTCGTTCCCCGACATGGTCGACGCCGTGGGCTCGCTGGTGTCCGGCCTCACCCACCCCAAGGGCCTGAGTTCAGAGGCCACGCGCCAGCGCTTTGCCGACCACCCGGCCTGGAACGGCGGCTGGCACTACGGCGATGCGCGCATGACGGACATGCTGACCGAGCTGCGCCGCCAGACCCTGCGCAGCTACGGACTGGAGACCCTGTTCGAAGCCCGCATGCCCGACCCCGCGCAACGCCAGGCCGCCATGGACAAGGCCTGCCGCCAGTGGGCCGAGCGTTTCGACCCCAACAGCATGGTCACCCTGGCCGCCGCGGCCGAGCGCTTCGACGTGCGCGAGCGGGTGGGCGAGATCCGCGCGCGCCTGCTGTTCATGGTCTGCACCACCGACGCGATCTTCCCGCCCGA
>CAMLQP010000378.1 GCA_946482115.1 uncultured Comamonadaceae bacterium | reverse complement strand
TCGACGAAGAAGGTGGTGCGGGCGGCGACGTTCTGCTGGTACAGCGTGTGCAGCATGGCGTGGCCGGTGCGGTCGGCGGCGGCGCAGGCGCGCGGCACGGCCTTCTCGCCATAGTTGGCGGTGTGGCCACCGAAGGGGCGCTGGTAGATGGTGCCGTCCGGGTTGCGGTCGAACGGCATGCCCATGTGCTCCAGCTCATAGACGACCTTGGGCGCCTCGCGGCACATGAACTCGATCGCGTCCTGGTCGCCGAGCCAGTCGGAGCCCTTGACGGTGTCGTAGAAGTGGTAGTGCCAGTTGTCCTCGGCCATGTTGCCCAGCGAGGCGCCGATGCCGCCCTGGGCGGCCACGGTGTGCGAGCGGGTGGGGAAGACCTTGGACAGCACGGCCACGTTGAGGCCGGCGCGGGCCAGCTGCAGCGAGGCGCGCATGCCGGAGCCGCCAGCGCCGACGATGACGACGTCGAACTTGCGCTTGGGCAGGGAAGAAACAGCAGCGGTCATGGCTTACAGCCTCCAGAGAACTTGGAACGCCCAGCCGGCGCAGCCGACCAGCCAGACGAGGGTGAACACGTGCAGCACCAGGCGCACGCCCACGGGTTTGACGTAATCCATCCAGATGTCGCGCATGCCGACCCAGACGTGGTAGAGCAGGGCGATGATGACGGAGAAGGTCAGCACCTTCATCCACTGGGCGGCGAAGATGCCGGCCCATTGCTCGTAGCCGAGGGGGCCGCTGGTGAACAGCACCTGCACCAGCACCACGACGGTGAACAGGGCCATGAGGGCGCCGGTGACGCGCTGGGCCAGCCAGTCGCGCAGGCCGTAATGGGCGCCGGTGACGACGCGCTTGGAACCGTAGTTGACGGACATGTGGGGCTCCCTCGAATCAGTACAGGCCGAACAGCTTGGCGCCCAGCACCACGGTCAGGCCGATGGACAGCACCAGGGTGACGATGGCCGACGACTTGCCGAATTCCTTGGTCACCGCGTGCGTCATGTCCATGTAGAGGTGACGCACGCCGGCGATGAAGTGGTGCAGGTAGGCCCAGATCAGGGCCAGGACGACCAGCTTGACGAACCAGCCGGGTACAAAGCCGATACCGGCGCTGAAGGCCGCCGTGAAGGTGCCAAAGGACAGCTCCGACGACAGCGACTTGTCGAACAGCCAGATGATGAAGGGCATGAGCAGGAACATCAGGCCGCCGCTGGCGCGGTGCAGGATGGACACCCAGCCGGCCGGGGGCAGGCGGTAGGTGGTCAGATCCTTGAAGGCATTGATGTTGCGGAACTCAGGCCGTTTTTTTGTCAGCTCGGTCATGGGGGAGGGCTTTCAATTTTTGAACGGGGACTGGCGCGCCCGTGGTAACTTGGCGGTAACTTTCAGTGTTTACCCTGACGGACGGCTGTCAAATTCTATTGCAATGCAGCAGCCGATTGACCGACCCTGGGGTGCTTGGCCCAACAAAACACTCAACTGAGTTCATTGCGGTAGTGGTGCGTGTCGGTGCGGTAGAGGCCGCGACGCAGCTCCATCGGTACGTCGTTGTAGGTGTAGGCCAGCCGTTCCACGCTCAGCAGCGGGAAGTCGGGTGGCACTTTCAGCAGTTGGGCGGCGTCGGGGTCGGCGGCCACGGCCTTGATCTTTTCTTCCGCCCGGACCATGCGCACGCCGAAGCGGGTCTCGAACAGTGCATACATGGGGCCACGGTCGGCGGCCAGCGCCTCCAGCGTCAGGCCCTTGAACGGTGTGCCGGGCAGCCACAGGTCTTCCAGGATGGCGGGCACGCCCTGGAAGGCCAGCACGCGGCGCACCTGCAGCACGGCGTCGCCGCTGCGCAGTGCCAGCGCGCGGGCGATCTCGGCCGGCGCGCGCAGGCGGCGGCATTCGATGATCTCGCGCTCGGCCGGGCCCTCGCTCTGGCGGTCGCCCTCGTCGGGCTGCAGGCGCAGGAAGCGGTACTGGGTGTGTTGCTCGGCATGGGTGGCGACGAAGGTGCCCTTGCCCTGGCGGCGCACCAGCAGGTTCTCCGCCGCGAGCTCGTCGACGGCCTTGCGCACCGTGCCCTGGCTGACCCGGTAGCGCGCGGCCAGGTCGAACTCGCTCGGTATGGTGTCGCCGGGCTTCCATTCGCCACCCTGCAGGCTCTGCAGTATCAGCGTCTTGATCTGCTGGTACAGCGGGCTGAACGCCGGCGTGGAGGCCTCGGCGAGCGGGCTGGCGGCGGTGGGGTTGTAGGGTGTCGAAGCCATGGTCGGATCGTGGTCAATCATATCTTATATAAGACATAAGACAAATTGACGCTTGAGGGTTTGCGAGAGTACACTTGGGGCTGTCCTTGATGCAAGTCGCGGGGTGACAGACTGACCGTCCGGCCCGCCGCGCGACGTCCCCGTTCCTCATCCATCTGGAGTCCTCACCATGAGCAAGAAGCCCGTCCGCGTGGCCGTCACCGGCGCCGCAGGTCAAATCGGTTACGCCCTGCTGTTTCGCATCGCCTCGGGCGAAATGCTGGGCAAAGATCAGCCCGTGATCCTGCAGCTGCTCGAAATCCCCGACGAGAAGGCCCAGAAAGCCCTCAAGGGCGTGATGATGGAGCTGGAAGACTGCGCCTTCCCGCTGCTGGCCGGCATGGAAGCCCACGCCGACCCCATGACCGCCTTCAAGGACACCGACTACGCGCTGCTGGTGGGTGCCCGCCCGCGCGGTCCCGGCATGGAGCGCGCCGATCTGCTGGCCGCCAACGCCCAGATCTTCACCGCCCAGGGCAAGGCCCTGAACGCCGTGGCC
>CAMLQP010000377.1 GCA_946482115.1 uncultured Comamonadaceae bacterium | reverse complement strand
TCGCTGCCGCTCACGCTGATCGGCGTGGTGCTGGCGCTGCTGATGTTCCGCTCCAGTCTGTCCATGTTCTCCATCATTGGCGTGGTCATGCTCATGGGCCTGGTCACCAAGAACGCCATCCTGCTGGTGGACTTCGCCATCCGCGCGCGCGAGGGCACGCCCGACATGCCGGCCATGGGCCGCGAGGACGCGCTGCTCCTAGCGGCCAAGGTGCGGCTGCGCCCCATCCTCATGACCACGCTGGCCATGGTGTTCGGCATGGTGCCGCTGGCTTTCGCGCTCTCCGAGGGCTCGGAGCAGCGCGCGCCCATGGGCCAGGCGGTCATCGGCGGCGTCGTCACCTCGTCGCTGCTCACGCTGGTGGTGGTGCCCGTCATCTACTGCTACATGGACGACCTGGCGCGCTGGCTGCGGCGACTGGCCGGCCTTCACGAAGCGGAAACACCCCTTCAGTACAATGAGGCAACCCCCGAACCTATACCCCATGGAGTACCAAAATGAGTACCGTCGTCCTTGACGTCGCCCAGGCCCGCTTCAACATGATCGAGCAGCAGATCCGCCCCTGGGAGGTGCTCGACACCCAGGTTCTGGAGCTGCTGGGCGAGGTCCGGCGCGAGGACTTCGTGCCGCCCGCCCACCGGGCCCTGGCCTTCGCCGACCTGGAAATCCCGCTGTCGCAGCCGCTGCGCGACGGCCAGTGCATGCTGGCTCCCCGGGTCGAGGCCCGCATGGTCCAGGACCTGGAACTCAAGCCGACCGACAAGGTGCTGGAGATCGGCACCGGCTCGGGCTACGTGGCCGCGCTGCTGGGCCGCCTGGCGCGCGAGGTGCTGAGCCTGGAGATCGACGCCGCGCTGGCCGACACCGCCCGCGCCAACCTGCAGCGCGCCGGTGCCGCCAACGTGCAGGTGCGCCAGGCCGACGCCGTGGCCGACCAGTTCGCGGCCTGCCGCGCCGGCGGCCCGTTCGACGCCATCGTGCTCAGCGGCTCGGTGGCCGAGGTGCCCGACGCGCTGCTGCAGCTGCTGGCGCCCGGCGGGCGCCTGATCGCCATCGTGGGCGACGAGCCCATGATGCGCGCCACCCTGGTCACCCGCACCGGCAACGCCAGCTTCCAGACCCGGCAGCCCTGGGACACGGTGGCGCCGCGCCTGCTGAACTTCCCGGCGCCCTCGCGCTTCTCCTTCTGAGCGATCGAGGACAACCCACGATGATCGCCGTGCGCCCCGCCCAACTGAGCACCTGGCTGGCCCAGGCCAGCGCCGAAGCCGGCAACGCCCAGCTCCCCGTCGTGCTCGACGTGCGCGAGGCCTGGGAGCTGCAGACCGCCAGCGTCAAGCCCGACGGCTTCGAATTGCTGCACCTGCCCATGGCCAGCATCCCGGCCCGCCTGGCCGAGATTCCGCGCGACCGCCCGGTGGCCTGCCTGTGCCACCACGGCGGACGCAGCGCCCAGGTGACCCATTTCCTGATGAACCAGGGCTACACCCGCGTGGCCAACGTCGCCGGCGGCATACACGCCTGGTCGCAGGAAGTGGATCCCGGCATCCCCGTCTATTGATCAACCGTCCATCCCATTCAGGAACCCCATGAAAGCCTCCGCTTCCCGTGCCGCTCCCTCCCTGCCGCGACTGCGACCCACGCTGCTGGCCCTGGCCGGAACGGCGGGGCTGCTCCTGACTGCCGCTGCGCAGGCACAGAGCCTGGGGGCGCTCTATGAGGCGGCACGCGCCTTCGATGCCACCTACCTGTCCGCCCGTTCGCAGTACGAGGCCAACCAGGCCAAGGCCGAGCAGGCGCGCGCGGGCCTGCTGCCCACCGCCGGCCTGTCGGCCGGCGCCAGCTGGGCCAATGTGGACAGCAGCGTGGCCGCCGCCAGCCGCAACACCGACAGCCAGAACATCGGCCTCTCGGCCAGCCAGCCTCTGTACCGGCCGGCCAACCGCGCCACCTTCGAACAGGGCCAGAAGTCGCTGGTCGCGGCCGAGGCCCAGCTGCAGGCCGCCGAGCAGGACCTGATCGTGCGCACCACCCAGGCCTACTTCGACGTGCTGGGCGCGCAGGACACCCTGACCTTCGTGCAGGCGCAGAAGACGGCCGTGGCCGAGCAGCTGGCCGCGGCACGCCGCAACTTCGAGGTCGGCACCGCCACCATCACCGACACCCGCGAGGCCCAGGCCCAGTTCGACCGCGTGGTGGCCCAGGAGATCGCGGCCGAGAACGACCTGCGCGTCAAGAAGCTCGCGCTCGACCAGCTGGTCGGGCGTGCCAACACCCAGCCCCAGCCGCTGGCGGCGCCGGTCAACCTGCCGGCGGTGACGCCGGACAACGTGCAGACCTGGGTGGACACCTCGCAAACCACGCACCCCAGCATCCGCCAGGCCGAGACCGCCCTCGAGATCGCACGCCTGGAAACCCGCAAGGCGCAGGCCGGCAAGGGCCCCACGGTGGACCTCAACGCCGGCTACCAGCTGGCGCGCTCGCCGAGCACCACGCTCCCCATCAACGTGCGCACCAACACCGCGAGCATCGGCGTGGCGTTCAACCTGCCGCTGTACACCGGCGGCGCGGTCGAGAACCGCATCAAGGAAACGCTGGCGCTGGAGGAAAAGGCCGGCACCGATCTCGAGGCCGCGAAACGTGGCGTTGCGCAGGCCACCCGGGCAGCCTACTACGGTGTCGTGTCCGGGCTGGGCCAGGTCAAGGCGCTCGAGGCCGCCGAGGTCTCCAGCCAGAGCGCGCTGGACGCCAACCGCCTGGGCTACCAGGTCGGCGTGCGCATCAACATCGACGTGCT
>CAMLQP010000376.1 GCA_946482115.1 uncultured Comamonadaceae bacterium | reverse complement strand
TGCCCGAAATCGCCGAACTGGACATCAACCCGCTGCTGACCAACCACGAGGGCGCGGTGGCGTTGGACGCGCGCGTGCGGGTGTCGGCTGCGCGCCCGGCCGGTGCGGCGAACTTCGCCATCCAGCCCTACCCGGTCGAACTCGTCGAGACCTGGGACTGGCGGGGCCAGGCCGTCACCCTGCGTCCGATCCGGCCGGAGGACGAGCCCCAGCACCGCGCGTTCCTGGAAAAGCTGGACCCGGAAGACATCCGCCTGCGCGTGTTCCACAGCCGGCGCCACATCGAACACAGCGAGCTGGCCCGGCTGACGCAGATCGACTATGCGCGCGAGATGGCCTTCATCGCCACCCGGCCGGTCGATGGCGGCGGCGAGGAAACGCTGGGTGCGGTGCGGGTGGTGATCGACCCGGACAACCGCGACGCGGAGTTCGGTGTCATCGTGCGCAGCGACCTCAAGGGCGGAGGCCTTGGGCGCCGGCTCATGGACAAGATGATCGGCCACCTGCGCCAGCGCGGCACGCAGCGCATGGTGGGCCTGGTGCTGCGCGAAAACGCCGGCATGCTGGAACTTGCGCGCACGCTGGGCTTCCAAGAAGGCGCCCACCCCGGCGAGACGGACTACCGCAGCCTGCGCTTTGTCTCGCTGGACCTGCAGCCCCCGTCCCGCGCCTGAACCGGTGGCGGGCCACCTCCCATGGAGCCCGCCATGCCCACCATCCCGCTGTCCTCGCGCCGCGCGCTGCTCAAGGGCGGTGCCGGCCTGATCGCCGCCACCGCCGCACCCGCCTGGCTCACGCCCGCCCTGGCCCAAGGCAAGACCCTGCGCCCCACACCCGGACAGACCGAAGGTCCGTACTACCCGGTCGCTTTCCCCACCGACACCGATTTCGACCTGCTGCGCACCGGCGCCGCCGCGTACGGCAAGGGCCAGCCGGCCTGGGTCACCGGCACCGTCACCGACACGCGCGGCACGCCGCTGGCCGGCGGCGTGATCGAGATCTGGCAGTGCGACCAGGACGGCCACTACCACCACCCCGGCGACGGCGGCAAGGCCGACCCGTCCTTCCAGGGCTTCGGCAAGGTCACCCTGGGCAAGGACGGCGGCTACCGCTTCCGCACCCTCAAGCCCGCGCCCTACAGCGGCCGCACGCCGCACATCCATGTGAAAGTGAAGCTCGACGGGCAGGAACTGCTGACCACGCAGTTCTACGTGCAGGGCGACCCGGGCAATGCGCGCGACTTCCTGTGGCGGCGGCTGGGCGAGGAGGGACAGGCGGCGCTCACCCGCCCCTTCGTGAACAGCCCCGACGGGCTCAAGGCCGAGTACGCCGTCGTGGTCCAGGCATGACCCCACACCCTGGAGACATTCGCCGGCGCACCTAAGCTCGGTGCATGGATTCCCTTTCGCAAATCGCCCTCGGCTCCGCCGTCGCCATCGGCGTCATGGGCCGCCGCACCGCCGTATGGAAAGCCGCCACCTGGGGCGCCGTGGCCGGAACCCTGCCCGACCTCGATGTGATCGTCGACCACGGCGATGCGCTGCTCAACATGGTGCTGCACCGGGCCGAAAGCCACTCGCTGTTCTGGCTGACGCTGTTCTCGCCGTGGCTGGCCTGGATCGTGTCGCGCGTCCATCGCGAGGGGCCTTTGTTCAGGCGTTGGTGGCTGGCCCTCTGGCTTGTCTTGATCACCCATCCTTTGCTCGATGCGATGACCGTCTACGGCACCCAGCTGCTGCTGCCGTTCACCAACCACCCCTTCGGCGTGGGCAGCATCTTCATCATCGACCCGGCTTACACCCTCCCGCTGGTCGTGGGTGTGGTCGCGGCCCTGCGCATGACCGAGCCCACACGCGGCCTGCGCTGGAACGCGGGCGGGCTGGTGCTCTCCACCGCCTACCTCGCGTGGAGCGCCCTCGCACAGGAGCACGTGGAGCAACAGGCGCGGACTTCGCTGCGCGAACAGGGCATCGCGGCCAAACGGGTGCTGGTCACGCCCGCCCCTTTCCAGACCCTGCTCTGGCGCGTGGTGGCATTGCCCGACGACCCGGCCAGCCCCCACTTTCACGAGGCGTATGTCTCGCTGTTCGACGGACAGAGACCGGTGCGTTTTGCGGCCCACGACCGGGGCGCTGAGCTGATGGCGAACCATGGACAGGCCGATCCGATCTCGCGACTCGCGGCCTTCGCTGGCGGCTTCGTGAAGCTCTCGACCACGCCCGACGGCCAGCTGCGCATCACCGACCTGCGCATGGGCCAGGAGCCGGACTACGTGTTCAACTTTCACCTCGGGCCGCTGCACGCGGTGGGCTCGGAGCCAGCAAAGCAGTTCAGCGAACGCCCGCTCGTGGGCCCGGCGCTGCGCTGGATCGGTCATCGGATTGCGGGCGACGAAAGCCCGCCGCCCTGGTCGCCCCGGTAAGGCCTTACAGCGTCACCTGCCGGTCGGGAAAGGCCTTGCCCCAGGTCAGCAACCGGTAGCGGCGCAAGGCCGGCACGTAGTAGGGGTCGTTCTCGATCAGCTCCACCGCGCGCTGGCGCGAGACCACTTCGAGCACCCACAGCCCACCTACAAAGTCCGCGCCAGGCGCCTCGCGCAAACCGCCGGCCATGCGAATCTCCTCCGCATGCCGGTCCAGATAGGCCAGGTGCAGCGGTTCGCGCTCGCGCCGGATGTCCATCATGCCAGGCTCGTCATCAAAAAAAGCAACCCAGCGCGCCATTCAGTCGATCCCTCAGGCCATCAGCAGTGTGAAGGCGATGATCACCACGCCGATGACCAGGTTGGCACCGACCCAGGTGCGGAT
>CAMLQP010000375.1 GCA_946482115.1 uncultured Comamonadaceae bacterium | reverse complement strand
ATGTTCGCCGCGCTGGGGACTTGCGGCTTCATCTCGTCTTCCAGGGCCGTGGCGTTTTCGTGCGCCTGGATGGTGTTGACCATCTCGTACTGGCTTTCCCAGGTGATGGTCTTGCCCGGCGGGCAGAGGTCGCGCAGGGTGCCGAACCAGTAGTAGCCATCGGTGCCACCAAAGAGCTTGTCGATGCCGCCGGCATCACCGGGTTTGAGCCCGTGGGCCGACAGCACCAGGTTGAGCTTGTGGTGGGAGACCGAATAACGCATGGAATTTCCTGTGGTGGTGGCAAGAGACGGGCGCTGCACACGCAGACGGATCGTCGGGGCCGGCGATTTTACGGGCACCGCCCGCGAGGCATCGGGGCGCACGGCCCCGGGCCTGGCCGGCGCCCCGCGCGAAAGGCCGGCGAAAACCTCAAAGGACCCAGTGCTTTGGCCCGGCGCTTTAATCCGACTATATTTGTCAACCATGAACGACGCCACCACGACCCCCACCCCGCCCGGTCCCAAGACATCGACCGACAAGAACAAGATCCGCTTCCTGCTGCTGGAAGGGATTCACCCCTCGGCCGTGGCGGTGCTACGCGCGGCGGGCTACAGCCAGATCGAAAGCCTGCCCGGCGCCCTGCCCGACGACCAGCTGCTGGCCAAGATCGCCGACGCCCATTTCGTGGGCATCCGCTCGCGCACCCAGCTCAGCGCCGAGGTACTGAGCCACGCCCAGCGCCTCACCGCCGTGGGCTGCTTCTGCATCGGCACCAACCAGGTGGACCTGGCCGCGGCGCGCGAGCGCGGCGTGGCGGTGTTCAACGCGCCGTTTTCCAACACCCGCTCGGTGGCCGAGCTGGTGCTGGCCGAGGCCATTCTGCTGATGCGCGGCATCCCCGAGAAGAACGCCGTGGCGCACCGGGGCGGCTGGCTGAAGTCGGCCAGCAATTCGTTTGAAATCCGCGGCAAGACGCTGGGCATCGTGGGCTACGGCGCCATCGGCACGCAGCTCTCGGTGCTGGCCGAAGCGCTGGGCATGAAGGTGGTGTTTTTCGACACCGCCACCAAGTTGCCGCTGGGCAACGCGCGCCCGCTCACCAGCCTGGACGAACTCATGGCCACCGCCGACGTGGTGAGCCTGCACGTGCCCGAAACCCCCGCCACGCAGTGGATGATCGGCGCGGCGCAGATCGCGCGCATGAAACCCAGCGCCGTGCTCATCAACGCCTCGCGCGGCACCGTGGTGCAGGTGGACGCGCTGGCCAGCGCGCTGAAAAACCAGGCCCTGCTCGGCGCCGCCATCGACGTGTTCCCCGAAGAGCCGCACAGCAACAAGGACATGTTCGAGTCGCCCCTGCGCGGCCTGGACAACGTGATCCTCACGCCGCACATCGGCGGCTCCACGCTGGAGGCGCAGGAGAACATCGGCATCGAGGTCGCGGAAAAGCTGGTCAAGTACAGCGACAACGGCACCACCACCTCGGCCGTCAACTTTCCCGAGGTGGCCCTGCCCGCGCACCCCGGCAAACACCGCCTGCTGCACATCCATCGCAATGTGCCCGGCGTGCTCTCCGGCATCAACCGCATTTTTTCGGACCACCAGATCAACATCTCGGCGCAGTACCTGCAGACGCGCGACGACGTGGGCTACGTGGTGATGGACATCGACGCTGCGCACTCCGAGCTGGCGCTGGCCGAGCTGGCGCGCGTGCCGGGCACCCTGCGCAGCCGCGTGCTGTTCTGAGGGCTGGCGCCGCACCTGCTGGCCGCCAGCCAGTCGCAGGATGCGCAAGAAGCGTCAGCGCACAGGCAGGCTTGTGCGGACACCATAAAACGGCACAATGCCGTGAAATGGCCAGCGACCTCTCCCCCGGCCAGGCTGCACAGCTCACTCACTCACCATCCATTCGGAAGACCAGATGCGCCACCTGGTGGATCACACGGACCGCTTCCAGTCCAAGCAGGCTGGCTGAGGGAACGGCTCATGCGGGTCTTCAACATCTACCGCTACGACCCGGACAAGGATGTAGCGCCGCGCATGCAGCGCTACCAGATCGACGTGCATCCGGGCGACCGGATGCTGCTGGATGTCCTGATCCGACTCAAGGCCATGGACCCGACACTGAGCTTCCGCCGGTCCTGCCGCGAGGGTGTCTGTGGTTCAGACGCCATGAACATCAATGGCAAGAACGGGCTGGCCTGCCTCACCAACATGACGACCTTGCCGCAGACCGTGACCCTCAAGCCACTGCCTGGGCTGCCGGTGGTGCGTGACCTGTTCGTCGACATGACCGGATTTTTCAAGCAGTACCACTCGGTCAAGCCGTGGCTCATGACCGAGTCGCCGCCACCATCCCGGGAGCGACTGCAGTCCAGCCAAGCCCGTGAAGAACTCAACGGCCTGTACGAATGCATTCTGTGCGCCTGCTGTTCGAGCGCGTGCCCGAGCTTCTGGTGGAACCCGGACAAGTACGTTGGCCCTGCTGGCCTGCTGCAGGCCTACCGATTTCTCGTGGACAGTCGCGATGAGGCCACCGGAGCAAGGCTGGACAACCTGCACGACCCCTATCGCCTGTTCCGCTGTCGGACCATCCTGAACTGCACCGATGTGTGCCCCAAGGGTCTGAACCCGGCACTGGCCATCGGCAAGATCAAGGAAATGATGGTGCGGCGCGCTGCCTGACTCAGTCAGGCGCGTCCTGCAGGCGTGTGATGGGCGGGCCGGGAGGTACTGCCTGATCAACGTGGTCTTCTTGCCGGTGACTGGATGAGACGGCACACGCCTTCGGCCAGCGGTAGGCGGATTTATGTCGTCGATGCCGTGGCCCGAGCGGT
>CAMLQP010000374.1 GCA_946482115.1 uncultured Comamonadaceae bacterium | reverse complement strand
TCGATCAGGTAGAAGCCCAGGGTCTCGCTGATGGGCGGGTAGGGCAGCTCGCCGCGCAGCAGCGCCTGCATGATCTCCAGCCCCGTCTTGCCGGCGATCTGTTCGGGCCGGGCCACGCCGGCCCGGCCACCGCCGGCCTCAATGCGCTGCCGCACGGCAGCTTCTTCCTGTTCCCAGCGCAGGCGGATGTTCTCGGTGTCCATGGTGTGTCCTCAAAACAGTTGCATATGCAATTATTGTAGATACAATCAACTCATGGCCGCAAGCACCACCCCCAAATCCCTGCCGCAAGGTTGCACCAACCTCAAGCTGCGCCAGTTCATGCGCCGCGTGGCCCAGTTCTACGACGCCGAGATGGCGCAGGTGGGGCTCAAGACCACGCAGTACTCGCTGCTGTCCTACGTCGACAAGCTGGGGCCGGTGCGTCCCGGCGAGCTGGCGGCGGGCCTGAAGATGGACGCCTCCACGCTCACGCGCAACCTCCGGCCGCTGATCGATGCGGGCTGGGTCGTGGTCTCGGCGGGTGACGATGCGCGCAGCCGCCGGGTGAGCCTCACGCCCGCCGGCCGCGAGAAGCGGGCAGAGGCCAAGCGGCGCTGGAAGGTGGCCCAGGTGGGCATCAACCGCCTGCTGGGCGAGGACCAGGTGGTGGCGCTGCACGCGCTGATCGACGCATCGATGGACAAGCTCGACCCGGTGGAGATCGCTGGGGACAGCGATGAGTGAGCCTGGCGCGGCCGCGCCCAACCCCCTGCTGACCGCGCCCATCCTGCCAACGCTGCTGAGGTTCGCGCTGCCCAACATGGTGGCGATGCTGGCGACCGCGCTGGCAGCGATCGCCGAAACCGCCTACGTCGGCCGCTTCGGTTCACCCGCCTTGGCCGGCATGGCGCTGGTGTTTCCCTTCGTGATGTTCCAGATGATGCTGTCGGCCGGGGCCATGGGCGGTGGCGTGTCCTCGGCGGTGAGCCGCGCGCTCGGCGCGGGCGATGCCGGGCGGGCCAACGCGCTGGCGGTGCACGCCGTGTGGATCGCGCTGGCGGCTGGCGCGGCCTACATGGTCGCGATGCTCACGCTGGGCGAGGCCCTGCTGTCGGCGCTGGGCGGGCAGGGCGAGGCGCTGGCCCAGGCCATGGCGTATGCCAACGTGGCCTTCCTGGGCTCTGTATTGGTCTGGCTGGTGAACACGCTGGCCTCGGTGATCCGTAGCGCGGGCAACATGGCTGTGCCCTCGGTGACGCTGTTCGCCGTGGCGCTGCTGCAGGTGGCGCTGGGCGGTGCGCTCGGGCTGGGCTGGGGACCGTTGCCGCGGCTGGGCATGGCGGGTGTCGCGGCAGGCAGCGTGTTGGCTTATGGGGCGGGCGCCTTCTGGCTGTGGTGGCACCTGGCCTCGGGCCGGGCGCGCATCGCGCTGGACATGCGCGCCACGCGCTTTCAGCGCGCGCTGTTCGCCGACATCCTGCGCGTGGGTGCGGTGGCCTGCATCTCGCCGCTGCAGACCGTGCTGACCATCCTGATCCTCACTCGGCTGGTGGCCCAGTTCGGCACCGACGCGCTGGCCGGTTACGGCATCGGCACGCGGCTCGAATTCCTGCTGGTGCCGGTGGCGTTCGCAGTGGGTGTGGCCTCGGTGCCGCTGGTGGGCATGGCGATTGGCGCTGGCCAGATCGCCCGCGCGCGCCGCGCGGCCTGGACCGCTGCCGCTCTGGCGACGGCCCTCCTGGGCGGACTGGGTCTGATCGTGACGCTGGCGCCGAACCTCTGGACCGGCCTGTTCTCCCAGGACCCGGCGGTGCTGGACGCGGCGGCGGGCTACTTCCGGTGGGCCGGCCCGGTCTACGGCCTGTTCGGTCTGGGCCTGTCGCTGTACTTCTCGTCGCTGGGCGCGGGCAAGGCCATCGGTCCGGTGCTCGCCGGCACGCTGCGGCTGGTGATGGTGGCCGGCGGCGGCCTGCTGCTGGCGCTCTGGCAGACGCCCACCTGGACCATCTTCGCGCTGCTGTCGGCGGGCATGGCGGTGTACGGTCTCAGTTCGGTATTGTTCGTGCGCCTCACCCCTTGGGGCATCGAGAGGTCCTGATCCGTTTCACATTCGCTTCACACAGGCTGCGTGGGCGCCGCACAGGCGCTTTGAAGAATCGCTCCATCCCAACACAAGGAGCGAGAAGTGAACCGGTTTCCCCTGCTGAGCAAGACCGCCGTCATCGGCTTTCTGATGGTCCTGCTGCTCATTCCCCTGTCCATGGTGCGCGAGGTCATCGCCGAGCGAACGGCCAACCGTCACGACGCCGCGCAGGAGGTGGCCCGTGCCCATGCCGGCACACAGACCCTCACCGGCCCGGTGCTGCACGTGCCCTACACCGAGACCTTCACCCGCAAGGTGGTGGTCGACGTGGCGCGCAACATCGAGCGCGAAGAGACGGTCAAGGAACACCGCGTGGCGACGGTGTTTCCTCAAACCATGGACACGCGCAGCCGCCTCACCACCGAGGTGCGCTGGCGCGGCGTGTTTCCGGTCACGGTCTACAACAGCCGCCACGACAGCGCCGGGCGTTTCGTCTGGGACGGCGTGGCACCGCGAGAGAAGGGCGGCCAGATCGCGCTGGGCCAGCCCTGGCTGAACTTCGGCGTGAGCGACCTGCGCGGCCTGCAAGGCCAGCCCGAACTGAAGCTCGCAGGCCAGACCCTGACCATCAGCGCAGCGCCGGCCGATGCGGACCTGCCGCTGCCCCTGGCCGCCGCTCTTGGGGCCGACCTGCTGCAGCCCGGCGCCGCGCTGGTCTTCACCCTGGTCATGGACCTGGCCGGCACGGGGCAGAT
>CAMLQP010000373.1 GCA_946482115.1 uncultured Comamonadaceae bacterium | reverse complement strand
TGATCGACCTCTACCAGATCCATTGGCCCGAGCGCCATGTGCCGGCCTTCGGCTCCATCTACTACGACCCGGACAAGGAAACCTCGGCCACGTCCATCCACGAGCAGCTGGAGGCCCTGAGCGGCCTGGTCCAGGCCGGCAAGGTGCGCCACATCGGCCTGTCCAACGAGACGCCCTACGGGGTGCATGAGTTCGTGCGGCTGGCCGAGCAGCACGGGCTGGCCCGCGTGGTGTCGACCCAGAACCCGTACTGCCTGATCAACCGCAGCTACGACAACGGCACCGACGAGACCTGCCACCGCCTGGGCGTGTCGCTGCTGGCCTATTCGCCGCTGGGCTTCGGCCTGCTCACCGGCAAATACGACGCCAGCGGCACCACCGGGCCGGACGCGCCGAAGGGCGCACGCATCGCCACCTACGAGTCGGTGCGCAAGCAGCGCTGGGGCCGGGCCGAGGCGCTGGCCGGCGCGCGCCGCTACAACGCGCTGGCGCGCGAGCACGGCCTCACGCCTACGCAGCTCGCGCTGGCTTTCTGCTACACCAACTGGCGCGTCGCCAGCACCATCATCGGTGTCACCTCCATGGCGCAACTCGACGAGTGCCTCGGCGCCTGGGGAACGGCCTTGTCGCCCGAGCTACTGGCCGCCATCGACGGGATCCGCTGGGAGCTTCGCGACCCCGCACAATGAACAGGCCCCCACGCTCCACCGCCGCGCGGGCCGCTGCCCCCCGAGGGGGGCGCAGCCGGCTGGGGCGGCCCAGCGCCGACTGAACATGGCAAAAAAGACCCACGTCAGTGAAACCCCGGCCACGGCCATGCTCAGGGCCCGGGGCATCGAATTCACCGAGCACCCCTACGAATACCTGGAGCACGGTGGTGCCCAGCACAGCGCGCAGGTGCTGGGGCTGGATCCGTTCGCTGTGGTCAAGACCCTGGTGATGCAGGACGAGAAGGCGCAGCCGCTGCTGGTGCTGATGCACGGCAACCGCACGGTGTCCACCAAGAACCTGGCACGCCAGATCGGTGCCAAGTCGGTCGAGCCCTGCAAGCCCGAGGTGGCCAACCGCCACAGCGGCTACCTGGTGGGCGGCACCTCGCCGTTCGGCACACGGCGTGCCATGCCGGTCTACATCGAGGAAACCATACTCGCGCTGCCGCGCATCTGCATCAATGGCGGGCGCCGGGGCTACCTCGTGGGCATCGCGCCGCAGGTCTGCGTGGATCTGCTGGGCGCGAAGCCGGTGAACTGCGCGCTGGCAGAATGACGCCTCGTCACCAGAACAACGACAAGAGGAGTCCGCCTTGCAGAACCTGTACCCCGTGCTCGCGGTCGTGGCCGCTTACCTGATCGGCTCGCTGTCCTTCGCCGTCATCGTGAGCCGCGCCTTCGGCCTGGCCGACCCGCGCAGCTACGGCAGCAAGAACCCCGGCGCCACCAACGTGCTGCGCTCGGGCAGCAAGAAGGCGGCCATCGTCACGCTGGTGCTGGACGCGCTCAAGGGCGTGGTGCCGGTGCTGCTGGTCAAGGCCTATGGCAATGCGTGGGGCCTGGGCGACTGGACCCTGGCCGGCGTGGGCTTCGCGGCTTTTCTGGGCCACCTGTACCCGGTGTTCTTCCGCTTCCAGGGCGGCAAGGGCGTGGCCACGGCGGCCGGCGTGCTGCTGGCGCTGGAGCCCTGGCTGGGGGTGGCCACGCTGGCCACCTGGGTCATCGTGGCGCTGTTCTTCCGCTACTCGTCGCTGGCCTCCATCGTGGCGGCGGTGTTCGCGCCGGCCTACTACCTGTTCGGCAGCGGCGTGGCCTGGAGCGTGTCGCGCCCGGTGATGCTGGCCGTCGCGGCCATGGGCGTGCTGCTGCTGTGGCGCCACCGCGAGAACATCAACCGCCTGATCGCCGGCAAGGAGTCCAGGCTGGGAGCCAAGAAATGAGCCTGCAGCGTTTCCATGTGGCCGCGCGCTACAGCGAGGCGGCCGTGTTCAACGGCGTGGTCTATCTCGCGGGCATGGTGCCCGAGGCCGGCGACACCGACATCCGCGGGCAGACACGCGACGTCCTGGCCCAGATCGACAAACGCCTGGCCGAGTGCGGCAGCGACAAGACCCGGCTGCTGCGGGTGCAGATCTACCTGAGCGACATCCGTGACATTGCTGCCATGAACGAGGTCTGGGACGCCTGGGTGCCGGCCGGCCACGCACCGCCACGCGCCACTGTGCAGGCCGCCCTGGCCGATCCGGGCTGGAAGATCGAGGTGGTGGCGACGGCGGCTCAGGCGCTCGCGGCCAGCTGAAGCATCCGGTTGTGGTTCAACCGCACCCGCACGGTGCGGGTGACCAGCGCTGCCTCGATGCGGTGGCTGCTGTCGTCGGTGTTGACCAGAACGGGTTCCGGCACCGGGTCGCCCTGGGCGTCCAGCACCGGGGCAACCAGCGGCGCGCCGGGGCGGCCGGTGCGGCGCAGCACCACGGCTACCGACTGGTCCTGCAGCCGCACGAAAGTGCCCGGCGGGCAGATGCCCACGGTGCGCAGCAGCGCGTGGCCCACGGGGTCGGGTGAGTCGCCCTGGCGTGCCACCACGCTGCGGCCCGAATCGGTGATGCAGCGGCCCGGCCGCGTTTCGCGCGGGCTGATGAGCGCGGCGTAGCGGTCGGTGGCCATCAGCGCGCGGGTCAGCTTTTCGGTGACGCTGCTGTTTTCGTTCAGCGACGAGGGGCTGTCGTGGTGGCGCGCCCCCCGGTCCAGCCACAACAGGTCGTCCACCCCCCCGGCCTGCAGCAGGGGCGACCAGTCGAGCGGGTGGGGGTCGATCGTGGCGCGCGGCGCG
>CAMLQP010000372.1 GCA_946482115.1 uncultured Comamonadaceae bacterium | reverse complement strand
GCCGGTGGTCTGCGCAAGAGCGGGCTGCACGCCCGCCATCGCCAGCAGCAGGACCGCGAGAAAAGAAGTCAGTGGCTTCATGGGAGTGGGTCGGAAGGGTCGTTCAATGCGCCATCAGCGCGCCGGCGTGCACCGGATGGCGGCGCGGGAACCAGCGCTGCAGCAGCACCGCCAGCGCGGGCAGCGAGGTCATGGCCATCAGCAGGTTCACCAGGAACATGAAGGCCAGCAGCTTGCCCATGTCGGCCTGGAACTTCAGCGGCGAGAACATCCAGGTGGCCACGCCGATGGCCAGGGTCACCGCAGTGAAGATGGTGGCGATGCCCACCTGGCGCAGCGCCTCCGACAGCGCAGCGGCCATGTCCTTGCCGGCGGCCAGGTGCACCTGCAGGCGGCTGTAGATGTAGAGCGCGTAGTCCACGCCAATCCCCGCGGCCAGCACCATCACCGGCAGGGTCGCCACCGTCAGGCCGATGTCGGCCACTTTCATGAAGCCATAGCCCACGAAGGTGCCCACCGTCAGCGGCAGGCAGCAGGCGATCACGGCCCGCCAGTCGCGGAAGGCGATCATGACGAACAGCGCGATGGCGGCGTACACATAGAGCAGCATGGGCAGCTCGCTGCGCTGCACGGTCTCGTTGATCGCGGCCTGGATGCCCGCGTTGCCCGCGGCCAGGCGCAGCCGCAGCCCGGTGTCGGCGGCCCCGGCCGAGAAGGCCTGCGCCGCGTCCACCACCCGCTGCAGGGTCTGCGCCTTGTGGTCCGAGAGGAACAGGTGCAGCGCACCCATGCTGCAGTCCTTGTTGACGAAGCCGGGGATGCGCGCGATCTCGGTCGTCAGCGAGGCGTAGTTCAGCGGATCGGTGGGCACCACGCCCATCTTGGGGTGGCCTTCGTTGTAGCCCTCGTTGTAGGTGCGCAGCATGGTGGCGTAGGACACGGCGGACACCACGCCGGGCACCTCGCGCAGCGCCACGGTGGCGCGGTCGATGTAGTCGCCCAGGGCGGGGTTCTCACAGCTGCCGGGCGGCGCCTCCACCACCAGGCTCATCCAGTCCAGGCCGATGTCGAAGCCTCCGACGATGGCCACCGCGTCGCGGTTGTAGCGCGCGTCGGCGCGCAGTTCGGCGGCACCCGGCAAGACACTGCCGACCACGCGGTCGCGGCTGAACCAGGCGCTGGCGGCCAGGGTGGCCAGCGTCAGCAGCCCCACCAGCAGCGCGTGGCGCGGCACCGCGATGCGCTCCAGCGGCGCCAGCCAGCGGGCGCGCCGCGCCTGCCGCTGCTCGGTGGCCAGCGCGTAGGCCTGGGTGGGTTGCACGTAGGACGCCGCCAGCGGCAGCATCACCAGGTTGGTGACGATCTTGAAGGCCACACCCAGCGCCGCGGTGACCGCCAGCTCACGGATCATCGGAATCGGGATCAGCAGCAGGGTGACGAAGCTCACCCAGGCGATCAGCAGCGCCAGCGCACCCGGCACCAACAGCGCATGGAAAGACTCGCGCGCGGCGGCCTCGCCGCCCATGCCCCGCGCCAGCCCGCCGACGATGGTGTTGATCTGCTGCACGCCGTGCGACACGCCGATGGCAAACACAAGGAACGGCACCAGCACGCCCAGCGGGTCCAGCCCGTAGCCCAGCAGGTGCAGGGTGCCGAACTGCCACACCAGGGAGGTCAGCGAGCAGGCGATGGGCAGCGCGGTCAGCCGCCAAGACCGGCAGTAGCCGTACACCGCCGCCGCGGTCAGCAGCAGCGCGATGGCGCAGAACTCCAGCACGCCGGTGGCGCCTTCGGCGATGTCCCCGGTCTGCTTCGCAAAACCGATGATCTGGATCTCGAAGTCGGCGTCCTCGAAGGGCTGGCGCAGCTTCTCTTCCAGCAGCCGGTTGAAGGCCGGGTAGTCGATGCGGCGGCCGTCGCTGCCGATCTCGCGCAGGTCGGCGGTCACCATGGCCGAGCGGCCGTCGCGCGAGACCAGCGAGCCGACATGCCCGCCCAGGCTGGTCGAGCGCCGGATCTGCGCGATCACTTCGGGCGTGAGCGACGCGGGCGTCACCGTGCCGGCGATCACCGGTTCGGCGCGGAAGCCTTCCTCGGTGATCTCGTTGACGAAGCTGTTGGGCGTCCACAGCGACTGCACGCCGACCCGGTCGACGTGCGGCAGGAACTGCACCGCCTCGGTGACCTGCAGCAGCCGGCCCAGGCCCTCGGCGGTCCAGATGTCGCCCTGGCGGGCCTGCACCACCACCGTCAGGCGGTTGGCGCCGAACAGGTCCTTCTCGTACTGCCGGGCGGTTTCGATGTAGGGATGGCCAGCCGGCATCTGCTTCTCGAAGCCGGC
The DNA here is from genome assembly GCA_946482115.1 of uncultured Comamonadaceae bacterium. The sequence goes on along the minus strand of CAMLQP010000372.1, from coordinate 486 downwards.
GTCCATGCGCAGCTGCAGGGCAAACACCGCCATCACGGCGGTGAAGGCCAGCAGCGCGCACAGCACCAGGCCCCGGCGTCTGAACAGGGCGTCCTCCAGTTGGCGGACCAGGGGTTCCAGCACGGGTGGTCTCCGTCAGAAGCTGTAGTTCACGAACGCGCCCACGAAATCGCGGTCGCGCAGCACCTGGCTGAAGGGGCCCGAGGCGCCACGGAAGGTGGTGTAGCTCAGCCCGCTCTGCCACTGTCCCGCATTGCGCGAGAAGTTCAGGTACAGCGTGGTGGCCAGCGCGCCCTTGATCCAGGTGCCCTGGATGTTGGGCGTGTAACCCGCCAGCGCGTAGTTCATGAAGACGCCGGGCGTCACCTGCCAGCCGGGAACCAGTTGGCCGTCGTAGGTCAGGCTGAGGTCGAGGTTGATGCCCGCCGAGGTCTTGCTGCCCTTGGCCACCGTGTTCATGGCGGCGGCCGCCGGGTCGAACGCCGC
>CAMLQP010000371.1 GCA_946482115.1 uncultured Comamonadaceae bacterium | reverse complement strand
TGCCGGCGATGGCGCCGAACTCGGGTCGGGCAAGCAGCTTGCGCACCGTGCCCACGTTGCGCACGCGCTCGTCGCCGGGCAGGTTGGCGGGCGCGCCGCTCAGGTTTGCACTGGCCATGTCATGTCCTCAGTCAATGTCTCTGTCGAAAAAGACCAGTGCCCTCCCGGGCACCGGTCGATGTGATGGTCAGCGGTACTGGCCGGCGTACTTTTCCACCTTGGGCAGGGTGTCCTTGGTCACGAAGCCGGGGCCCGAGCCGATGTGGCGCGCACCGAAGGCGGGGGCCAGGCCGTACTCGGCGAAGCGGGCCTTGGTCTTGGCGTTGGCCTGGATGGCCTCGGACACCTTCTTGATGTCGGTGGTCTTCTGGGCCTTCATGGTGGCCATCACCGCCACCGGGATGTAGCCCTGCAGGTAGGGCTGCTGGTCGATGCCGAACTGGATGGTGCCGCTCTTGATGCCCTTGCCGATCTCGTCGGACAGGTCAAAGGTGGCGAACCACATCTTGCCGGCCTGGCCGCTCTTTTCCAGCGCCTTGAGCGTGGGGTGGGCCGAGGTCGGGCCCAGGGCCAGCACGGCCTGGGTGCCGCCGTTCTGGCGCAGGTAGGCGCTGACCTTGGACTCGATGGTGGTCGGGTCGTCGCCGGAGTCGATGGTGCTCTTCTTGAAGTCGGCGCCAATGGCTTCGGCGAAACCGCGGCAGCGCTCGAACGAGGCCGGGTTGGTGGCGTAGTGGTTCACGCACAGGAAGCTCTTGACGCCCGCGGCCTTGGCGCGCTCGCCCGCACCCTTGCCGGCTTCGTACTCGGGCTGGCCCACGTGCATGATCGCGCCCAGCTTTTCGCTCTGCTCCGTGGTGCCGGAGTTGATGGTGATCAGCGGGATCTTCTTGTCGGTGACCTTCTTGAGTGCGCCCTGCAGCACGTTGAAGTCGGCGATGGTGGTGATCACGCCGTCCACGTTCTGCGCCGCGGCCTGCTCGATCAGGCGGGCCATGTCGGCCAGGTCGCCGTTGGCCGGGTTGCGGTAGTCGACCGTCACGCCATAGTCCTCGCCCGCCTGCTTGACCGAGTTCTTGATGGTGTTCCACCACGAGTCCGAATCGGGGGCGTGGCTGATGAGCACGTACCGGCCTTGGGCCTGCGCGGCACCGGCGGCGAGCAGCGCGGCCAAGGCCAGGGTCTTGAGCACGGGTCGCACGGAAGAAGCGTTCATGAATGTCTCCAGTCGTTGGTTGATGCGGAATGCCTGCGTGCCGTCAGGAGCGGACAGACCGGCCCAGCGGTGGCACGGGACGGATGGTAGGACTGATAGAGAATTTTTCTTCTAGATATTTTCCCTAATGAAATATTTTTTCTATTTTTCCATTTCTCGGATACAGTGCGTCCCATGACTTCTCCCAAGCCCGCCACCCCTGTGGACGAGTTCCTGCAGCGCCTGGTGCAGGAGCACGGACAGCTCAGCCGGCAGCTCAAGCTGATCGGCACCTACATCGAGCAGCACCGCGACCATGTGGGGCTGGAGCGCATCCAGGACATCGCCGACCACTGCGGCGTGCAGCCCTCGGCGGTGGTGCGGTTTGCCAAGCACTTCGGCTTCTCCGGCTTCTCGGAAATGCAGGCCCTGTTCCGCGCCGGCATTGCCACCCAGATCGCCCCCAGCCGCAGCTACCAGAACCGCATCCGCGAGGCCGTGGCGCGCAGCGACCACCCGCTGGACAGCACCAGCATCGCGCAGGAATTCGTGGGCGGCGCCGTGGCCGGGCTGGAAGAGCTGGGCCGCCATCTGCACGAGCTGCCCATCGACCGCGCGGTGGACCTGCTGGCCCACGCGCCCTCGCTCTGGGTGGCGGGCGCGCGCCGCGCCTTCCCGGTGGCCACCTACCTGGCCTACGCCCTGCAGCACACCGACAAGCCCGTGCAGCTGGTGGACTTCACCGGCGCCATGCACAGCGGCCAGCTGCGCGGCCTGCGCCAGGGCGACGTGATGGTCGCGGTGAGTTTCGCCCCCTACGCCGAAGAAACCATGGGCGTGATCCGGCAAGCCACCAACGCGGGTGTGCCGGTGATCGCCATCACCGACAGCCGCGTCGGCGCGCTGGCCCAGATGGCCGACGTGGCGCTGGTGGTGCAGGAAAGCGCGGTGTTCGGCTTTCGCGCGCTCTCCAGCACCATGGCCCTGGCGCAGTGCCTGTTCATCGCCCTGGCCTACCGGCTCGAACTCGAATACAAGCCCAGCGGCGCCACGGCGCGCTGACCCGTTTCCCCTCCCACCCCTACCCTTTCACACGCACATGAAACACGTTGCCGTTCTCGGCGCCGGTCGCATCGGCCGCATCCACGCCACCAACCTCGCTGCCCAGCCGGGCGTCCAGCTAAAGTACGTCTGCGACGCCATGCCAGCCGCCGCGGCCGACCTGGCCCAGCAGCTCGGCGCCCAGGCCACCGACGTCGACACCGTGTTCGCCGACCAGAGCATCGACGCGGTCGCCATCTGCTCGCCCACCACCACCCACAGCGACCTGATCGCGCGCGCCGCCGCCGCGGGCAAACACATCTTCTGCGAGAAGCCGGTGGACCTGTCGGTGCCGCGCGCCGAGGCCGTGGCCCAAGCCGTGGCCGCCACCGGCGTGGGCTGCATGATCGGTTTCCAGCGCCGCTTCGACCCGACCTTCAACGAGGCCCGCCGCCGCATGGACGCCGGCGAGATCGGCAACCCCGAGATGCTGGTCATCACCAGCCGCGACCCCGGCGCGCCGCCGGTGGAGTACATCAAGCAGTCCGGCGGCATCTTCCGCGACATGCTGATCCACGATTTCGACGTGTTCCGCTGGATCCTCTGCGCCGACGGCGACGAGGCCGCCTGGCTCA
>CAMLQP010000370.1 GCA_946482115.1 uncultured Comamonadaceae bacterium | reverse complement strand
GGGGGGTGAGGTAGTGTTTGTCCATGGGGCTCTCGCGCCGGTGGTGCACGCGCCCTTGGGTCCTCAGGTGACCCGGGCGCCGGGCTGGGGCAATGGGGGGTCGTTCTGGCTGGAGATCATGCGCCCCGTGCGAAGGTTTCGTGCAGCGGGGAGTGGGGGAATGGGGTTTTCAGGTGCGCCGCGCGGATGGGGGGCAAGCGGTGTCCGGGTGCTCAGGCCAGACCGGTCAGGCTGGCGGCCATGGCGCGTTTGAACGGGGTGAAACGCTCGCCCAGGCCCACCATGGCGTGGCGCAGCCAGCGCGCGGGCGTCTGTTCTCGGGTGTAGAGCGTGGCCACCGCGTGCGTGGCCAGGTACAGTCCTCGGCTGGCGCGCTGGTGGGTCTGCTGGTAGCGTTCGAGCAGGGCGGGCGAGGCGATGTCCTGGCCCTGCTGGTGCGCGGCGATCAGGGCGCTGGAAAGGGTGTCGATGCTGCGCAGGCCGAGGTTGAAGCCGTGCGCGGTGACCGGGTGCATGCCCACGGCGGCGTCGCCCACGGCGGCGAAGCGCTGCGCCACCAGGCGGCGCGCCCACACGCCCACCAGCGGGTAGGCGTGGCGCGTGCTGGCCAGCCGCATGGCGCCGAGCTGCTGGCCGAAGCGCCGCGTCATGGCCTGGCCGAAGGCCATTTCGTCCAGCTCCAGCAGGGGCTGCAGTTCGTGGCTGGCCAGGGTCAGCACCACCGAGGAGCGGTGCTGGCCGGTCCGGGGGCAGGGGTTCATGGGCAGCAGCGCCAACGTCTGGCCGTGGTCGAACCACTCCCAGGCGGTGGCGTGGTGGGGCTGCTCGTGCGTCATGTTGCAGACCAGCATGGTGCGACCGTAGTCGTGCATGTCGGCCGGGATGCCCATGGAGCGGCGGGTGCTGGAGTGGCGGCTGTCGGCGGCCACGGCGAGCCGGGCGCTGAGCGTCTGGCCGCTGCCCAGGGTGACCTGGGCGGCGCGCGCGTCGGTGTGGATGCGCACGACCTGTTCGCCGCTGCGCAGCTCGGGTGGCGGGCCGTCGCCGGCGTCGTCGGCCAGCGCGGCGGCGAAGGCGGCGCGGCGGATGTGGTGGTTGGCCACCAGGTGGCCGAGCTCGGAGCGTGGGCTCAGGCGGTGGCTGATCAACATGCGCGCCTGGTTCGGGCCACAGCCGCCGTTGAGCACCAGGGCGTCCTTGAGCGGCGCGACGTGGGCCTCGCCCAGCAGCGGCCAGATGCCGAGCTGGCGCAGCAGCTCGGCGCTGTGCTGGGTCAGGGCGATTTCCCGGCCGTCGAAAGCGGGGTCCTGCAGCGACTCGCGGGGCTGCTGTTCGATGAGGCAGCTGCGCAGACCGCTGCCGCGCAGCGCACGCGCCAGGCACAGGCCGGCGGGGCCCGCACCGATGATGATGAGGTCGAAGTCCATGGCGGGGCAGCTTATCGGCTGGCCGCGCGGTGCGGATTGACTCAGGTCAAGTGAAACAGCCCCGGCGTGCCGGGGCTGTGGTGGCAACGGGGCGCGCGAAGGCGATCAGCTGCGCGGTTGTACCGGGCTGTCGCAGCCCATGCCCCCCATGCCGTGGTGACCGCCCATGCCCCCGCCGTGGCGGCCCATGCCGCGCTCGCCCTTCATGCCGGCGTGGCGAAAGCCGCCATGGGCCTGGGCGTCGAACACCTTTTGCTGCTCGGGCGTGAGGGCTGCATAGAAGCTCTTGGTGGCGTCGATGCGCTTGGCCATCTGCGCGTCGCGTTCGGCCCTGAGCGCCTGCATCTTGTCCAGGCGCTGCGGCGTGGTCAGCTTGGACCAGTCTTCACGCGCGCCGGCCATGGGCCCCCGGGGCTCGGGGGCGGTGCGCGCCACGAAGGCGTTCCAGGCGGCTTCCTGCTCCGGGCTGAGCTTGAGTTCGGCCTTGAGCTGGGTCTGGCGCTCGGCCATGCGTTTGTGCATGCGCTCCATGCGCTGGGCGTGGCGCTGGTCGGCTTGTTGTGCGTCGGGGGTGCCGGCTTCGACGCGCTGCGCCATGTGCTGGGCGCGCATGTCGCTGGGCACGCCAGCCGCGCCCTGGGCGATGGCGGTGGCCGAGAGGCCGACAAAGGCGGTGGCGAGGGCGGCGGCGATGAGGGCGCGTTTCGGGGACAGTTTCATGATCACTCCTGGAGATGTTGATGGACCTGGGCTTCCACAAGCGAGGGTTGCCGTGGAGTGATGCCAGTGTGGTCGCCGCGTGTTTCTGCCTTGTGCGCCTGTGCTGCCGCTCTGTAAAGATTTGTTCCGTTTCCCATGAGGAAAATATGTGTTTACTTTTCTACAAAAATGAAGAATAGTAAACATCATGTTTTGGATATCCCTCATCACCAGCCTACCCACCGAGAACACCACCGTGCGCATGCGGGCCTGGCGGGCGCTCAAGGCCTCGGGCGCGGCGGTGCTGCGCGACGGTGTGTACGTGCTGCCCGAAACCGGGACCTGCCGCGCCACGCTCGACGGCCTGGCGGCCGATGTGCGCGACGCCGGCGGGACCGCCCTGGTGCTGCGCATGGAGGAACCGCCGCAGGCGAATTTCCGGGGTCTGTTCGACCGCAGCGCGGATTACGCGGCCCTGCTTGCCGAGGTGGCCCGGGTGCGCCAGGCGCTGGGCGTAGGCGACCCGCCCGATGCGCTCAAGCAGGCGCGCAAGCTGCGCAAGGCCCTGGGGAGCCTGGGCGAGATCGACTTTTTCCCGGGCGAAGCCCGCCGCCAGGCCGAGGCCGCCGTGCTGGAACTGGAGCTGGCCTGCGCCCGCGCCGCAGCCCCCGACGAGCCGCGCGCCGTCGAAGGCCCCATTGCCCGGCTGGCGCTGGCCGACCACCAGGGCCGCAGCTGGGCCACCCGGCAACGGC
>CAMLQP010000369.1 GCA_946482115.1 uncultured Comamonadaceae bacterium | reverse complement strand
ACCAGAAGCTCACCTCGTCCTCCCAGGTGATGTCGGAGAGGTCGTGGCGCGAGGTATTGGCCTCGGTGATCTTCACGCGCTGGCCATTGGCGGCCTGCACGATGAAGGTGTTGTGCGCGCCGAAGTAGGCGATCTCCTTGACCTTGCCCTTGAATACGTTCGGGCCCGCGTCGGGCGGTGGCGGCTGCTTGCTGATCTCGATCTTCTCGGGCCGCACGGCGAAGGCCACGGGCATGTTCAGCGTGCCCGGCATGCCGTGGCCCACGTGGATCTGGCCAATGCCGCTCTCGACGGCGCAGCGGTCGGGCTCATCGACACTGAGCTTGCCCTCGAACAGATTCACGTTGCCGATGAAGTCGGCCACGAAGCGGTTCACCGGGTGCTCGTAGATCTCGGACGGCGAGCCCACCTGCAGCACCCGCCCCTTGCTCATGATCGCGATGCGGCTGGCCATGGTCATGGCCTCTTCCTGGTCGTGCGTGACCATCACGCAGGTCACGCCCACCTTCTCGATGATGTTGACCAGCTCGAACTGCGTCTGCTCGCGCAGCTTCTTGTCCAGCGCGCCCAGCGGTTCGTCCAGCAGCAGCAGCTTGGGACGCTTGGCCAGGCTGCGCGCCAGCGCTACACGTTGCTGCTGCCCGCCCGAGAGCTGGTGCGGCTTTCGCTTGGCAAACGGCGTGAGCTGCACCAGGCCCAGCATCTCGTCGGTGCGCTGTTGCACCTCGGCCTTCGGCAGTCCCTCGCGCTTGAGGCCGAAGGCCACGTTCTCCCACACCGTCAGGTGCGGGAACAGCGCGTAGCTCTGGAACATCATGTTCACCGGCCGCTCGTAAGGCGGCACCGCAGCCACGTCCTGCCCACCGAGCAGGATACGCCCGGACGTGGGCGTCTCGAAGCCCGCGAGCATGCGCAACAGCGTGGACTTGCCGCAGCCCGAGCTGCCGAGCAGGGCGAAGATTTCGCCCTTGCGAATGGACAGGGACACCTCGTCGACGGCCAGCGCTTCGTCGAAGCGCTTGACCACCTTCTCGGTCACCAGGTAGCCAGAGCTATCGTTCATGAAGGAGCCTCCAAAAGAAAAGGGGCTGTTCGTCCCTGGTGGATGAACAGCCCCGGTGCTTGCCGAGCGGCGCGGACGCTTACTTGCCGCGCTTGAACGCGTTGTAGGTGTCGTTGAGGGTGCCGGAGATCTCGTTGGAGAAACCGCCCGTGGGGATCAGACGCGCCGTGTCCTCGGGGCCCAGGAAGATGGTGTTGTTGCTCTTCACCTCGTCCTTGATGTCGGGCAGCGCGGCCTTGTTGCCGGTGGGGTAGTTCATCTCGTTGGCCATGGCAGCGGCGTTGGCGGCGCGCAGGTAGAAGTCGATGAACACGTGCGCGTTGTTCACGTGCTTGGCGTCCTTCGGAATGGCCATGGTGTCGATGAACACCAGACCGCCGCCGGTGGGCAGCAGCGGCACGATCTCGTCCTTGCCGCCGGTTTCCTTCACGCGGTCGGCGGCGATGTTGATGTCGCCCGACCAGCCGATGAAGGCGCAGGCCTTGCCGCTGGCGATGTCGTCGATCATGGTGCTGGAGAACAGACGCACGTCCTTGCGCACCTTCATCAGCATCTCACGCGCGGCCTTGAAGTCCTCGGGGTTCTCGCTGTACGCCGGCTTGCCCACGTAGTGCAGCGCCACCGGCAGGATCTCGCTCGGCGAATCCAGGTAGGCGATGCCGCAGGAGCGCAGCTTGCTCGAGTACTCGGGCTTGAACACCAGGTCCCAGGCGTTCTCGGGCATGGGCATGCCGCCCAGCGCCTTTTCCACCTTCTGCTTGTTGATGCCCACGGTGGTGAAGCCCCAGGCCCAGGGCACCAGGTGCTTGTTCTCGGGGTCCACGCCGGCGATCTTGCTCATGAAGTCCGGGTCGAGGTTGCCGTAGTTCGTGAGCTTGCTCTTGTCGATGGGCTGGTACAGGCCGCCGTCGATCTGCTTCTTGGCGAAGCCGGCGGTGGGGATCACGATGTCGTAGCCCGAGTTGCCGGCCACCAGCTTGGCGTGCAGGGCCTCGTTGTTCTCGAAGGTGTCGTAGTTCACCTTCACGCCGTACTCCTTCTCGAAGTCGGCGATGAGCGTCTCGGTGATGTAGTCGGGCCAGTTGTAGACGTTGAGGACCTTCTCGTCGTCGAGCACCGGGCCGGCCGGTGCGGGCGCCGGGGCCGGCGCGGTGGCCACGGGCGCGGGTGCGGGGGCAGGAGCGGGCTCCTCCTTCTTGCCGCAGGCGGCGACCATCACGGCCGCCATCGCGAGAACCAGAACGTGCTTCTTCATGGTGTTGCTCACTCCAAAGGAGGTGGGTTGGGACCAAAACCGCTCATGCGTGGCGGCGGATGACCCGCCCAGGGCATGCAAGTTCCAGACCCGGGAAGCCCGTTCCGTCGACCGCCGTGCCCCAGAAAAGGGATCGGCGGTCATTCTAGTCATGCGTGCAGGCCCTTTTCGCGCAATTCGCTCAGTGTGTCGTCCAGGCAGCGGCGGATCAGCGCCACCATCTCGTCGATCTGCTCGCGCGTCATCACCAGCGGCGGCGCGATGATCATGCGGTCGCCCACGGCGCGCATGATCAGCCCGTTCCTGAAGCAGTGGGCGCGGCACATCATGCCGACCGCGAGTTCGGGGTCGTACATCGCCTTCGAGGCCTTGTCCTTCACCAGCACCAGGCCGGCCACGAAGCCGCAGGTCTCGGCCAGGCCCACCAGCGGGTGCTCGCCGATCTCGGCGAAGCGCTTGGCGAGGTAGGGGGCCAGTTCCTCGCGCACCTTGCGCGGCAGGTCCTCGCGCTCCATCAGCTCCAGGTTGGCCAGGCCCACGGCGCAGGCCACGGGGTGGCCGCTGTAGGTGTAGCCGTGGTTGAACTCGCC
>CAMLQP010000368.1 GCA_946482115.1 uncultured Comamonadaceae bacterium | reverse complement strand
GAGGTCAAGAAACTCGACGGCTCGCCGGTGTTCCGGCCTGATCGCGAGGCCCAGGTCATCGAGGGCCTGCAAGGCGCCAACCCCGGGCCGCTCAAGCCCCAGGGCATCGCCCACATCTGGCGCGAGGTGATGTCGGCCTGCCGGGCGCTGGAAATGCCCCAGCGCGTGGCCTACCTGGGCCCGGCCGGCACCTTCAGCGAACAGGCGGCGGTGCAGTTCTTCGGCTCCAGCATGACGCACATCCCCTGCGCCAGCATCGACGAGGTGTTCCACGCCACGGCGGCCGGCAGCGCCGAGTACGGCGTGGTGCCGGTCGAGAATTCCACCGAAGGCGTGGTCACGCGCTCGCTGGACCTGTTCCTCAACAGCCCGCTGCGCATCGTCGGCGAGACCAGCCTGCTGGTGCGCCACAACCTGCTGCGCCTGCGCCCCGACCTGCAGGACATCGAGGTGGTGCTGGCGCACCCCCAGGCGCTGGCCCAATGCCAGAAGTGGCTCAGCCAGCACCTGCCGCACGCCGAGCGCCGCGCGGTCTCCAGCAATGCCGAGGGCGCCCGGCTCGCCTCCACCAACCCGGCCTGGGCCGGCATCGCCAGCACGCGCGCGGGTTCCGAGTTCGGCCTGCACGTGGTGGGCCATGCCATCCAGGACGACGACTTCAACCGCACCCGCTTCGCCATCGTCTGCCTGCCGCAGACGCTGACCACGCCGACCGCCAGCGGCCGCGACTGCGTGAGCCTGATCGTGTCGGTGCCCAACCGCCCGGGCGCGGTGCATGATCTGCTGGTGCCGCTCAAGAACCACGGCGTGTCCATGACGCGCTTCGAATCGCGCCCGGCCCGCTCGGGCCAGTGGGAGTACTACTTCTACATCGACATCGCGGGCCATCCGGCCCAGGACAACGTGGCCGCCGCTCTGGGCGAGCTGCAGGGCCTGTGCGCCTTCTACAAGGTGCTGGGCGCCTACCCCACCTCCGACTGAGGCGCGCGCGATGTTCGAGCAACTCGGGCTGATCGGCTGCGGCCTCATGGGCGGCTCGTTCGCGCTGGCCGCCAAGCGCGCCGGCCTGGTCAAGCGCGTGGTCGGCTACAGCAAGTCGCCCACCACCACCGAGCGTGCACGCCAGATGGGCGTGATCGACGTCGAGGCGCCGTCGGCGCTGCTGGCCGTTTCGGGCGCCGATCTGGTGCTGATGGCCGTGCCCGTGGCCGCCACCGAAGCCACCCTCAAGGCCGTGCGCCACCTGCTCACCCCGCAGACGCTGCTGATGGACGTCGGGTCGACCAAGGCCGACGTGGTGGACAGCGCCGAGCGGGTGCTCGGCCCCCAGGCGGCCTGCTTCGTGCCGGCCCACCCGATCGCGGGCAAGGAAGTGGCCGGCGTGGAGCACGCCGACCCCGACCTCTACCGCGACCGCCAGGTGATCCTGACGCCCACGGACCGTACCGCCCCCGGCCACACCGACCGCGCCGAAGCCCTCTGGCGCGCGCTGGGCTGCCAGGTGCTGCGCATGACGCCCCGGGCCCACGACGCCACCTATGCCGCCGTGAGCCACCTGCCCCACCTGCTGGCTTTCGCCTACATGAACGGGCTGGCCGAGCAGCCCGAGGCGCAACGTTTCCTTTCGCTGGCCGGCACGGGTTTCCGCGATTTTTCCCGCATCGCGGCCAGCGATGAAAACGTCTGGCGCGACATCCTGCTGGCCAACCGCGACGAGGTGCTGGCGCAGTCGCGCCACTTCCGCGCCGCGCTGGCCGCGCTGGAACACAGCCTGGAAGACGGCCGCGCCGACGTGCTAGTGCCGCTGATCCGCCAGGCGGCCGACCTGCGCCGCCCCTGGCGCCTGGCCAGCCCGAAGAACGACGACAACTGATGTACGCCATTCCCTTTCTCGATCTGCCACCGTTGCAGACCGCCGGCGGCACGGTGCGCCTGCCGGGCTCCAAGAGCATCTCCAACCGCGTGCTGCTGCTGGCGGCGCTCAGCGAGGGCCGCACCGTGGTGCGTGACCTGCTGGATTCCGACGACACCCGCGTCATGCTGGACGCGTTGCGTGCCCTGGGTTGTGGCATCGAAACCCTACAGGACGGCGCACTGGCGGTGACCGGCCTGGGTGGCGCCCTGCCACAGAAAGCGGGCCAGCTCTTCCTGGGCAACGCCGGCACCGCGATGCGGCCGCTGACCGCTGCGCTCGCACTCCTGGCCACCCGCCACGGCGGGCGTTTCGAGCTGAGCGGCGTGCCGCGCATGCACGAACGCCCCATTGGCGATCTGGTGGACGCGCTGCGCCAGCTGGGTTGCCCGGTGGAGTGCCTGGCGAACGAGGGTTACCCGCCGTTGCTTCTGGGCACCGGCCAGCCCGGCCCGCTGAAGCTGGACGCCCCCATCCGCGTGCGCGGCGACGTCTCCAGCCAGTTCCTGACCGCCCTGCTGCTGGCATTGCCGCTGGTGGCGGAGCAGGACATGCACATCGACGTCGTCGGCGAGCTGATCTCCAAGCCCTACATCGAGATCACGCTGCAGCTGCTCGCACAGTTCGGCGTCGGTGTGCGGCGTGAAGGCTGGCACCGCTTCACCATCCCCGCCGGCAGCCGCTACCGCTCACCCGGCGAGGCCTTCGTCGAAGGTGATGCATCGTCCGCCAGCTACTTCATAGCGCTGGGTGCGATCGCCGGCAAGGACCAGACCGTCACCATCCAGGGCCTGGGGCTGGATGCCATCCAGGGCGACATCCGCTTCATCGAGGCCGCGCAGGCCATGGGCGCCCATGTCGAAGGCGGCCCCAACGAACTGCGCGTGCGCCGTGGCGCCTGGCCGCTCAAGGCCATCGACCTGGACTGCAACCACATCCCCGACGCCGCCATGACGCTGGCCGTGATGGCGCTCTACGCCGACGGCACCACCACGCTGCGCA
>CAMLQP010000367.1 GCA_946482115.1 uncultured Comamonadaceae bacterium | reverse complement strand
GCGCTGAACGGTTTTCCGGTGCCACCGTCCGGCCCCCGGCAGGTCGACATCGACCTGCCGCGCTGATCCCGGACCGTTCTTTCAGCGCGACGGCGCCTCGATCAGCGCGCGCACGGCATCGGCCAGCTCGTCCATGCTGTCCTGCTTGCCCAGCACGTCGGACACCCCCGCCGCGGCCGCGGCGCCGAGCAGCGCCTCGTTCACATGCCCCGAGACGATGGCGATGCGCAACCCGGGCCGCAGCGCATGCACCGCCTGCGCCAGCTCCACGCCGCTCATGCCCGGCATGTTCTGGTCGGACACGCACAGGTCCACCGGCTCCCGGCTGCTGCGGAACCAGGCCAGGGCTTCTTCGCCCGACAGGAAGGTGCTGACCCGGTAGCCCTGCTTGCGCAGCAGCCGGCCGGCCAGGAACACCAGTGCCTCGTAGTCGTCCACGTAGACGATGTGCCGCCCCGGCAACGGGGGAACGGCGGGCGGCGGCGGGGCAGGCGCGGGTGCCTCCGCGTCGGCGGCACCGGAGGCCAGCGGCAGGAACACATCGAAGCGTGTGCCTTCGCCCGGCGTGCTGTGCAGCGCGATCGCCCCCTGGTGCGCCTTGACGATGCCATGCACCACCGACAGCCCAAGACCGGTGCCGCTGCCCGGTGCCTTGGTGGTGAAGAAGGGCTCGAACACGCGCTGCTGCGTCGCTTCGTCCATGCCCGGGCCGTTGTCGGCCACGCTCAGCAAGGCATAGGCACCGGGCGGCAGGTGCCCCAGCCGCAGGGCCTGCGCCGCATCCAGCTCCACCTCGTCCAGCCCCACGGTGATGTCGCCCGGCCGCGACTCCAGCGCCTGCCAGGCGTTGGTGCACAGGTTCATCAGCACCTGCTGCACCTGCGTCGCGTCGGCCAGCACCGGCAGCGGCGACGTGGCCAGGCGGGTGCTCAGCCGCACGCCCGCGGGCAGCAGTGAGCGCATCAGCCGCAGGGCCTCGTCCACCAGCGGCTTCAGTGGCTGGCGCTGCAGCTCCTGCGTCTGGCGCCGGCTGAAGGCCAGGATCTGCTGCACCAGCTGGCGCGCGCGGATGGCAGCCCGGTGGATCTCGGCCAGGCTCTCCTGGGCGACGTGGTCCGGCCCCACGTCCTCGCGCGCCAGGGCCAGGTTGCCCAGGATGGCGGCCAGCAGGTTGTTGAAGTCGTGCGCCACGCCGCCGGCCAGGGTGCCGATGGCCTCCATCTTCTGCGACTCGCGCAACTGCGTCTCCAGCGCCCGCTGCTGCGCCTCGGCCTGCTTGAGTTCGGTGATGTCGGTGTGCGTGCCCACCATGCGCTGCGGCCGGCCGTCGGCGTCGCGCGCGATCACCATGCCGCGCGAGAGCACCCACTTCCACGAACCGTCCTTGCAGCGGATGCGGTGTTCGTTGCGGTATAGCGGGGTGCGCCCGTCGAAGTGCGCCTGGCGGTCGGCCTGCATCTGGGCCACGTCGTCCGGGTGGGTCCGCCCGTCCAGCTCCTGCGCACGCGGCGCCAGCTCGTCGTCGGTGTAGCCGTACATGGCCTTGATGCGCGGCGACACGTATTCCTCGCCGGTCACCAGGTTCCAGTCCCACACGCCATCCCCGGCGCTGTCCAGCGCGAGCTTCCAGAGCGCCTCGCTCTGCCGCAGCGCCAGCTCGGCGTGCATGCGATCGCTGATGTCTTCGACCGTGCCTTCGTAATAGAGCAGCCGCCCCTGGGGGTCGTACACGCCATGGGCGTTTTCGTTCACCCAGCGGTGTTCCCGGTCGCAGTGGCGCACCACCTCGGAGACGAAGCCGCGCACGAAACCGTCGCGCACCAGCTGCGCCTGGAACTCGGCCCGGCGACCGGGCTGCACGTACCAATCGCTGCTCGCCCGGTTCACGTCGGCCAGCATGGCCTGCTCGTCGTCGTAGCCGTTGAGCTGCACCAGCGCCGGATTGGCGCGCAGCATCACCCCGTCCCCGGAGCTGCGGTAGGCACCGATCGGCAGGAACTGGAACAGCGACGAGAAGTCCGCCACGCGGGCGTCGTGGTGTTCGGGCATCGCCATATTGTGTCGCGCCGTCCTGCCGGCCGGTCCATCGGCCATCCGGTGGTCAGACCGTCCGTCCGGCGCTACAGTGACCGCTTTCTCCCCCGAGGACCTTTCCTTGCACGTCACCCGCATCATCGCCGTGCGCCATGGCGAAACCGCCTGGAACCGCGACACCCGCATCCAGGGCCACACCGACATCGCCCTGTCCGACAAGGGCCGCTGGCAGGCCGAGCGCCTCGCCCTGGCCCTGCGCGACGAACCCATCGCCGCGTTCTACGCCAGCGACCTCTCGCGCGCCTTCGACACCGCCAGCACCACGGCCCGCGCCCACGGCAAGCCGGTGCAGGCCCACCGGGGCCTGCGCGAACGGGCCTTCGGCCGCTTCGAGGGCCTGACCTGGGCCGAGATCGAGGCCCACCACCCGGAGGACGCGCTGGCCTGGCGCAAGCGCGTGCCCGACTTCGCGCCACCGGGCGGCGAGTCGCTGCTGCAGCTGCGCGAACGCGTGGTCGCCGCCGTCGACGAGATCGCGGCCCGCCACCCTGGCGAGCAGCTGATGCTGGTGGCGCACGGCGGTGTGCTGGACATCCTCTACCGCGCGGCCACCCGGCTGGAGCTGCAGGCACCTCGCACCTGGGACCTGAGCAACACCGCGGTCAACCGCCTGCTCTGGACGCCCGAAGGACTGGGCCTGGTCGGGTGGGCCGACACCGGCCACCTGCAGGACGGGGCGCTGGACGAGAGCACCACCTGACCTGGCAGACCACCCATGAGCCCCAACCAGGTCATCGTGCTCGCCACGCCGGTGTTCCTGCTGCTGATCGCCATCGAGTTCTGGGTCGGCCGGCGGCGCGGACGCAACACCTATGCGCCGGCCGACACCTTCAACAGCATCG